>WTAK01000287.1 GCA_013139625.1 Candidatus Delongbacteria bacterium
AATATTTGTAAAGCATCATTTTTCATCAGCACATAAATTGATCGATTATGATGGAGAATGTAAAAAATTGCATGGACATAACTGGAAAGTTCAAGTCCATGCTAGAGCAAAAGTGTTAAATGAGATAGGTATTTCACTGGATTTTAAAGAATTTAAAAAAATTGTAAGAGAAGAAATAGATAAGTTTGACCATGTTTATTTGAATGATCATCCGGTTCTAAAGGATATTAATCCAACTGCAGAAAATATGGCTCGGATCCTATTTGATATATTATCAGAACAGATAAATAATGAAGACCTAAAGATACATATGGTCGAGATCTGGGAGACTGATAATAACGGAGTCAGATATTTTAAAGATTAGAATAATTGCAAAAGCGTAGATATTGTAAATGTTGAAATAGACAGTATAAAAATGGTATTTTATGCTAGGTAAATCAATGAAGTGGAATTTATGATTGGATTACCTATAAAATAAATTGAAAAAAGACCATTTTTTATTTGAAATATATAATAGTATTATCTAAATTAACTTAGTTATATACAACATGTTGTGTCAGAGAAGTTTTTAATACCCAAGATGTAGTGTTTGGGAAACTTTTAGTACAAAAGGTGTAGAGTCAGAGAAGAGAAGCTTTAAATGACCAATATGTAGTGTGTTAGCCGGATAATTACAAAATATAGTTAAGGTCATTCAATGTCATTCGTGCATTTACATAATCATTCTCACTATTCCACCCTAGACGGACTTTCAAAACCTAAAAATATGATCCAAAAAGCAGTTGAGTTAAAACAACCTGCAATGGCTATTACTGATCATGGCAATATGATGGGTGTAATAGATTTCTATAAACAAGCAACAGCAGCCGGTATTAAGCCGATCATTGGTGTGGAAGCCTATATCGTTCAAGACCGAACGATCAAAGATAAAGGTGAAAAAAGAAAGCACTTAGTTCTTCTTGCTAAGAATAAGATAGGATATCAAAATTTATTGTATATTTGTACTAAAGCAAGTTTAACAGGTTTTTATCATAAACCTAGAATTGATTATAAACTGCTTGAAGAGCATAGTGAAGGTCTTATAGGTCTATCTGCATGTTTAGCAGGTGAAATCCCCAGAGCTATAATGAATGAGAAGCTTGATGAAGCCAGAGAAGCAGCTCAAAAATATCATAAAATATTTGGAAAAGATAATTTTTATTTAGAAGTTCAGCATCATCCTGAGATAAAAGAACAAGAAATTGTAAATAGGGAGTTGCTAAGAATATCTAAAGAGACCGGATTAGGGCTTGTAGCAACGAATGATACCCATTACATAAATAAAGAAGATGATATTATACAAGATGCTCTAGTTTGTGTAAATACAGGTAGGTTACTCAATGAACAGAATAATAGACTTTGTATGCTGGGTGGGGATTATTCAATACTATCAACTCAGGAAATGGAAAAGAATTTCAAAGATTATCCAGGTGCAATAGAGAACACTGTGAAGATCGCTGATTCATGTAACCTTGAAATTGAGTTCGATCAATCATTATTACCGAAGTTTAGTTGCCCTGATGGTTTGACTGAGGATGAATATTTAATTCAATTGTGTGATGTCGGTCTAAAAAATAGATATGGTATAGATAAAGATGAGGTAGGAAAATATTTTTTAAGTAGTGATAAGCAGCTAAAGGATCTACCAATACCATTTGATGATATCATTACAAGATTGAAATTTGAACTTGAGACTGTAAATAATATGGGCTTTCCGGGTTATTTCTTGATCGTGCAGGAGTTTGTAAACTGGGCAAAGGAAAGAGATATTCTAGTAGGTCCCGGTAGAGGTTCTGCCGCAGGATCAGTTATATCATTTTTAACAGGAATAACTAATGTTGATCCATTGAAATATGGTTTACTTTTTGAAAGATTCCTTAATCCTGACAGAATATCAATGCCTGATATTGATATTGATTTTCAAGATGATAAAAGAGAACAAGTACTGGATTACGTTAAAGATAAATACGGTAGAGACAATGTTTGTCAGGTGGTTACATATCAAACAATGGCAGCTAAAAATTCTGTCAGAGATATAGGTAGAGTTATGGATGTGCCTTTATCGCAGGTAAACGAGATATCAGGAAAAATCTCAGGCAAGCCGGGAACAACTATTAAATCTAGCCTAGAAGAAAAAGAATTTAAAAATATATATTCTGCCAATGACACGAATAAAGAACTGATCGATATGGCAAATAGGATAGAAGGTACTATTAGAGGTACCGGAACACATGCCTGTGCCGTTATAATCAGTGATAAGCCTGTATATAACTATGTTCCTTTGCAATATCCCCCAAAGGACACTAATACTGTTATAACGCAGTATGAAGGACCGCAATTAGATGATCTTGGTCTTTTAAAGATGGATTTTTTAGGATTAAGTACATTATCTATTATCTCAAATACAATTAAATACATTTATCAATTTACCGGTGAAAAGATAGATATTGATACAATCCCTTTTGATGATAAAAAAGTTTATGAAATGTATTCACGAGGAGACACTAACGGTATTTTCCAGTTTGAATCTGCCGGAATGAAGAAACATCTTCGTGAGTTAAAGCCTGATAAGTTCGAATATCTTTATGCCATGAATGCATTGTACAGACCGGGACCGATGGAATACATTCCTTCATTTATTGATAGGAAACATGGCAAAGAGAAAGTTGAATACGATCATCCTTTGATGGAAAAATATCTAAAGAACACATATGGTATTACTGTGTATCAAGAGCAGGTCATGATGCTTTCAAGAGAATTAGCGGGGTTTACCAGAGGTGAATCTGATATGCTAAGAAAAGCCATGGGTAAGAAGAAAATTAAACTAATGAATGATCTGAAGGTTAAGTTTGTCGATGGTTGTAAGAAAAATGAAAAGTTTATAGATGGGTGTAAAGCTATAAATGTACCTGTCGATAAAACAATTGATAAGATCTGGACTGACTGGGAAGCATTCGGAAAATATGCATTTAATCTTTCTCACTCCGTCTGTTATGCTTATGTATCTTATCAAACTGCTTATTTAAAAGTAAATTATCCTATTCAGTTCATGTCAGCAATGTTAAACAATGTTAAAAATAATTCAGATAAAGTTTTAAAATATATTGATGAATGTGAGAATATGGGAATTGAAATTGTCAGACCTGATGTCAATTATAGTGATATGGATTTTGCACCTACTGAAGATGGAAAGATAGCCTTCGGATTACTTGCGATAAAAAATGTTGGAGAAAAAGCTATTGAGTCGATTATAAATACCAGAAAAAAAGGCGGAGAATATAAAGATATTTATGATTTCCTGGAAAGGATCGATATTTCAAAAGCTAATAAAAGAACTATAGAACATTTATCAAAAGCCGGAGCACTGGATTCATTAGGTCACAAACGATCACAAATAGTAAATTCTTTAGAAGAACTACTTCCACATTTCCAGAAAATAGCTTCAAGAAAGTTAGATTGGGGTAATAGTTTATTCGGAGATAACTCAGATCAGGAAATTGTGATAAATCACCCTGCGTTATTAGATATAGAAGAATTTGACAAATCCAGTTTGTTAGAACAAGAGAAAGAATTGATAGGCTTATATGTATCAGGGCATCCGTTAGATAAGTACAAAGATCTGATAAAAGCATTATCTATAAATCAAAAAGTCTTAACCGATTCATTTTCGGATAATTATACTTTTACTCTAGGTGGAATGTTAAGAACTAAAAGAATCCGAACAACAAAGACCAATAAGCAAATGGCGAATCTAACGGTCACAACTTATTACGGTGATGAGGATCTGGTATTATTTCCGAAAAAATTTGATAAATACAATGAAAAATTAAATGAAAATGAAGTATATTTTTTCAAGCTGAGATTTCAAAGACAAGGAGAATATTTCAGCTTAATAGTTGATGAAGTTTATGATTATGAGAGGGCACAGCAAATGTTTGGAGAAAAAACAAATACTGTAAAGATCAATTTCAACCCTAAGGATCTTAATGAAGTTATTGTGGATAACTTTATTAAACATCTTCAGAGCCATGAAGGTAACAAGGATCTGTATTTTAAAGTAAACGGGACTAAGAACGAGAATTATTTCTTAAAATCCTCTTCTTACAAGGTTTCCGGATCTTTAAAATTTGTAAAGGGTGTAAAAGAGATCTTAGGAGAAAATAGTATTGATTTTTAGTTTAAAAATCAATATAACTATACTAGTTTTAATTCTTTTGGCAAACCCACTATTTGCTGAACCTAAACTTTATTTTAAAAAGTTATCAAAAGATCCAAAGTTTTTGCATGAGATTATTGCAGAGAGGTTACAGCAGGAGTCAGACAGCCTGAGAAATATTATTTCATCCATTCCTATCGGTGAAAGATTACTTGATCAGCTTGTAAAGAAGATTTATCTTTCCTCAGCAAATTACTTAAATACGAAATATACAACCATCAATAAGATCGATACATTGAATTTTGTTGAGAGTGTTTTGGAAGATCTTGGGAATTCGAATTATTTCAAGAAAAGAAATAAGGCATGGAATGATTCATCTCTGATGAAATATTTAACTTTTAGGATCGAATATCATTTTCTGGGAGATTACTTAAAGAATTTTGATCTGCAAGATTTCAAAGATAATGATATTTACCACGATATCATTACTAAGGCAAATAAAGATTCTTTAGCTATAGATAAAGTTGATAGTTTATTATCACAAATTAAGACCCTAAGATTTGACCCTTTACATTTTTATTACAAACCAAATTCAATTAGAGAGCAGCAAAGAGTTGATAAGTTCAATGTTAATAAGTTTGATTTTGATCGACTAGAGAAGTTCTACAATGAGCATTCTGATGTTCTGGAAAGAACTGAGGATGAATATAAGGTCAATAAAGAGATCATTATTGCAATTCTGAGAAAGGAAACAAATTTAGGTCAATACAAATTAAGGATAAATCCTTTCCAGGTTTTACTCGGTCAAGCTCAATTTGGGATACTTAATCCACTATTAAATGATGTTGATAAGGATAAACAGAGAAAAAGAATAAATAGGCTTAGAAGATCTGCTCAGAGAAGTTTATATCATATTATTAAGTTCTGTATTGACAATGATTTTAAAGCTGATGAGATAAAAGGGAATTTTGTTGGTGCGATAGGATATACTCAGTTCATGCCTTTCAATTTACATTTGGCAAAAGATGGGGATTATGATGGGAAGGCGGATCTTTCTAATATGGATGATGCGATTATAAGTATAGGGAATTTTCTGCATTACAACGGGTGGAAGAAGAATATTCTCTTGAATAAGAAGAACAAGAAGAAGATCATTAGGCAAATTTTAAAATACAACACCAGTGATAGTTATGCTGATGCGATTTTTCAGATCGCAGAGAAGTTAGGGAAGAGGATCAATTGACAATTTACAATGGACAATTGATTCCGTAGGGTCGGGTACCCCTGTGTCCGACCGGAAGCGAGAATTACATGAAGCTCAAAGAGTATTTCCGATCATAAATAATTTCGAATTATAGTTATAGAAAAAAAGGCTGAAATATTTTCAGCCCTTTTTTCGTATAAATGAACGTTAATTCTATTTATAGAACTCCTTTACCTTATCAGTAATAAAGTTAATTTCTTCATCAGAAAGATCCGGATGCATTGGAAGTGATATAATATTCTCAGCTATCTTTTCAGATATAGGAAAAGATCCTTTTCCTAAACCAAGATTCTCAAATGCTACCTGTAAATGCAATGGAATAGGGTAATGAATAGCATTTGGTATCTTATTATCAAATAAGAATTTCTGCAATTCATCTCTATTCTCTAACTGAATTGAAAATTGATGATAGATATGGTAATTGTCCTTATCTTCATAAGGAACTAATGCAACATCTTTAAGCTTATCTTTATATTTTTCAGCAACTACTCTTCTCTTATTGTTCCAACCATCAAGGCGCTTTAGTTTAATGCTAAGAATTCCTGCTTGAATAGCATCTAATCTAGAGTTTACACCTACTACTTGATGCTTATATCTTTCGTTTTGACCGTGGTTTGCTATGATCCTTATTTGTGCAGCAAATTCATCATCATTCGTTAATATAAGACCGCCATCTCCAGCAGCACCAAGATTTTTTGCAGGGTAGAAACTTACAGTAGCCATGTGTCCTAAAGATCCTAACATCTTGCCTTTATATTTTGCACCTATACCTTGAGCATTGTCTTCAATAACAACTAAATTATGTTTCTCAGCTATCTGCATGATCGGATCCATATCGGCAGCTTGACCATAAAGATGCACAGGTATTATAGCTTTAGTTTTATCAGTAATAGCGGCTTCTATTAGAGCAGGATCGATGTTATAAGTATCTTTGTCAACATCTACAAACACAGGAACAGCACCAAGAATTTTAATTGTTTCTGCTGTTGCAATGAAAGTGAAAGGTGTTGTGATCACTTCATCACCGGCTTTGATACCGGCAGCCATCATCGATATTTGAAGGGCATCGGTTCCATTTGCACAACCAATGGCATGTTTAACTCCAACATACTCAGCTGCTTTTTCTTCAAAGTTTTTTACTTCAGGTCCACCAACATACCAACCACCTTCTAATATCTCAAGTACTTTTGGTTGAACTTCATCTTTAATTTCAGCATATTGCCTTTTTAGATCCATCATTTGAATATTCATTTTAAATCTCCTATTCTTCTTCTTCCTGACCTCTAGAAGCTTCATATTTATCAACGATCTTTTTATGTACATCATGAGGAACAACTTCATAATGACTGAATTTAGTCTCAAATGATCCTTTACCTTGAGTCATTGTTTTTAAGGTTGTAGAATATCTGTAAAGTTCAGACAAAGGTACTTTTGCAGTAATAACCTGCTTACCGGCTTTAGCTTCCATTCCTTCAGGTCTTCCACGTTTAGTAGAGATATCTCCCATGATATCACCCGTATAATCTTCAGGGCAAGTCACAACTAATACATTGATAGGTTCAAGTAAACTTGGTTTAGCTTGCTTGAAAAGATCTTTGAAACACATTCTCGAAGCTATCTTGAATGCCATCTCAGATGAATCAACATCATGGAATTTACCAAAGTGAAGTTCACATTCAATATCAACAACTTGAGATCCTGATATAACACCTAAAACTAAAGTTTCATTTACACCCTTTTCAACTGCGGGAATAAATCTTGCCGGAATTGATCCACCAGTAATAGCATTAATAAAATTAAAACCTTCACCACGCTTTCTAGGTCTCAATCTCATGTGAACTTCACCGAATTGACCTTTACCACCGGATTGTTTCTTATGCTTGTATGATCCTTCAGAACTTGCTGTTATAGTCTCTCTATAAGGTATCTTTGGTTCCATAACATCGATCTCAATACCAAATTTAGTTTTAAGTTTTTCAATATTTGTATCAATGTGCTTTACACCTTGACCGTGAATGATCGTTTGATGCAATTCAGGGTTGATCTCATATCCGAAAGTTGGATCTTCATTAGAAATAGCAGTTAAAGCTTGACCGATCTTAGCATCATCTTTCTTATCTCTGGTTTTTACAGCTTCCCAAATTAGAGCATTAGGAAGTATAAAAGATTCAATGTGATAGTTTACTGATTTATCAAATAAAGAGTGATTTGTCTTACTTGTCTTAAGTTTCACGACTGCTCCAATATCACCAGCGAATATTTCAGAAACTTCAGATCTGTTTTTTCCAGTAGCAATAGAAACTTGACCAATTCTTTCTGAATTTCCATCATTGTTCTTAACATCAGTTGCACCGGCTAATTTACCTGTAACAACTTTAAAATATGCCATATCTCCAACATGTGCTTCGGCAACAGTTTTAAAGATAAATGCAGAGAAAGGTTTTGATTCGTCAACAGTAATATCAATTTTTTCATCATTGCTAATACCAATTACAGGGTTTGCAGTTGGAGCAAGGAAAATATCTACAAACTTATCAGCAAGTGTTTCAATACCTACACTCTTAATTGCACTACCACAGAATACAGGGTTTATAAGACCTTCTTTGAATGCTTTTTTAAATCCTGCATTAAAATCTTCGGGAGAAAGATTTTCTTCCTCAAAGAATTTTTCCATTAGACCTTCATCAGTACTTGCAATGTTCTCAACTAAAGTAGATCTGATCTCTTCAGCTTTATCTTTAACATCTGCAGGTATATCTTGAGCAACTGATTTCCCATCTTCATTTACATACATTTTCATATCAAGAACATCAACGATACCCTTAAAATTTTCACCTTTACCAACAGGGAATTGAAATTCTGTAACGGCACCTGAAAAAGCTGTTTTTAAATTTGCGATCACTTTATTGTAATCAGCATTTTCATAATCACACTTATTGATAAAGAATGCAGCAGGCTTATTGAATTTTTTTGCTATTTCAACACCATTTTCAGTACCAACTTCAGTACCTTGTGTACTTGCAGCAGAAAGAGTTATAAGAACAGTGTCAGCGATTTTGGCAGCAGCATAAGTTTCACCGATAAAATCCGCATATCCCGGGCAATCGATCAAATTAAATTTCTTATCCTTGTACTCTAAAGCTACCACAGAAGATCTGATAGAATATTTTTTGTCGATCTCATTTTGTGAGTAATCAGAAAGAGTTGTTCCTTCGTCAATTGATCCTAATCTGGTAGTTGCTCCTGTTAAGTGAGCTAAACTTTCGGCAAGGATAGTTTTTCCTACCGAGTTATGCCCAACGATCGCGATATTTCTAATATCACTAGCATGATATGCCTTCATTGTTCCTCCAAAATTATATTAAATTAATAATTACACTTACTTACTCATTAATAGACTGCTAAAAATAATTGTTATGTATAGTTTAGTCAAGTAAATAATAATATTGAAACCGGCTTCTCGATACGATTATTTTATAATCACTCGAAGACCGGTTTTATATTGTCATTCATTTGTGAAATTATTAATAATTACATTTGCAAAAATATAATATCAAAGATATATTCTTATAAGTATTGAAAATATAAATAGAAGGTGACCACCCCGTCAGCCTGTTGCTGACACCCCTCCAAGGGAGGGGAATTAAACAATGGAATCGAGACTCAACAAGGGGATCGGATCCCCTTGTCTGGCGAAGAGCCAGTGAGTCTCTAAAGAATAGGAAAAAATTATGCCAATATTTCAAGCATCAGTTATTAATAAATATCTTAAAACATTCGTAGCTGAACTAAAAAAGCAGAAGATAGTGCTTACTTTATTACAGCAGGATGAGTGGGAAGATTATTTTAACAGCTACAAGAATGAGATCAATACTATACAAGCAGAAATTGCTAAGACTGATGAAGAGATTGATGAGATGGTTTATAGGTTGTATGGGCTGACAGAGGAAGAAGTAGAGATAGTAGAGGGGATGGGGTAGTATATGGATTTTAAAGAAATAAAAATTATTATTATCGTAATAAATTTTATTAATAAAATATTTTATAAGTACAAGCAAAGAAAATCTGGCTTATCACCAAGTTCTTATGCTCTTAGAGAATGTTTTCTAAAAGCTTTTAAGGATATCGTAAAAAAGAAATTCAATTCAAAAAGATTGAACGATAATGAAGATATATTCAATAAAATTGACGAATACCTAGATAAAAACGAATTTAAATATGAAAATGATTTTATTAAAAGTAAAATAGCATTATTATGTCCAGATAGTAATAAGCAACAGGCTATTTATTTAAAATTTAGAGAAAATGTAGATAATTCCAAAATTCCAGAATTACATAATAAAAATCCGCAGGATGACACATGAAAACACTGTTGACATAAAGAAAGGTATTGAACAGTTGAAGGCTGATGTGAGAACTGGGTTTCAAGATATTGGACAAGGAGAGAAAAATAGATTTGATGTAGGGTTATACAATGAATTAATCGAATTATTATCTGATAGTGGAGTTGTCAAATTTCTAAAAGAGCAAGACTTTAATGGATCATTCCTACATGACTACATAGAGCCTCTTATTAAATTTGTTATATTATGGGATAATCCAGAACATGAATTTATTGATCCTGATATTGAACAGAAGAGAGTTGAATTATTAAAAAGTGCAAAACGATTAGCAAATAAAATTGCAAATAAAACTTCTTATATAAATGCTAGTGTGCAATCAGTTAAACCGAGGCATTTATTATCGGGTCCAATGCCAGATTGGGTTAAAAGAGATGCTGAAGAGATTAACCAAGTTGCAGATGATTTTGTTGAGAAATATGATGAATTTGTAAGGTTCGCAAAAATAAAATTATATAGTTAAGAAAGTGGTAATTTAATATTAATGAAAAAATGAGTGTTAATTATGTACTTAGATAGCTTGAGGATTATAAATTTTAGAAAATTTAAAGATTTGGAAGTGAAGTTTAATAAAGGATTAAACTTAATTGTAGGAGAAAATGATTCAGGCAAGACAGCAATAATTGATGCGGTTAAATATGTCTTACAAACTCAGAGTTACGAATATATTAGACCTAGTTATGAGGATTTTCATCTTGAAGAATCAAAAAAAGAGGAAGAAAGAAGTACTAAATTCAGAATTGAATGTATCTTTAGTGATTTTGAAGATTATGAAGCTAAAAGTTTTTTAGAATGGTTAGGAATTGATGATGATAAAAAATATTATTTGAAAATTTGGTATGAAGCAACAAGAAAAGACACTAAAGTATTTTATGATATAAAAGCTGGAGCAGATGATGAAGGAACTAGTGTAAGTGGTGAAGCAAGAGATTTTCTTAGAACAACTTATTTAAAACCATTGAGAGATGCTGAAAGAGAACTAACTCCAAAAAGAGGTTCTAGATTATCTCAAATTTTAGATAGCCATGATCAATTTAAGAATAAAGATAAACACAGGCTTAAATGGATAATGAAACTAACAAATAAAGCTATTGAAAAATATTTTACAAACTATGAGGGTAAAGATTTATTAGATGATATAAATAAGTATTTATCCAATTTTACACTACAGAGTAATCAGTTAAATTCAAAATTTATAGTAAGTGAAAATTCTCTAAAATCAATCCTTGAGAAATTAGCCTTAAAACTTTTTAATCATGATATTTCAGAAAACAATATACAAGGATTAGGTTCTCACAATCTTTTATATATTTCTGCGGAACTCTTATTGCTAAAAAAACTTGAATATTCAGGATTAAAATTGGCTATGATTGAAGAAATCGAAGCACATCTTCATCCTCAAATACAAATTAGACTAATTGAAGCTATTCAAGAAATAGGTGAAAAAAACAATATCCAATTTATTTTAACTTCACATAGTCCTAATCTAGCTTCAAAAATAAAACTAAAAAATTTAATAGTATGTAAAAATGGACAAACTTACCCAATGGGTGATGAGTTAACTGAATTAGATATTGGAGATTATTATTTTTTAGAAAAATTTTTAGACTCTACAAAAGCAAATTTATTTTTTGCAAACGCTGTAATACTTGTTGAGGGTGTTGCTGAAAATATATTGATTCCTACTTT
>WTAK01000329.1 GCA_013139625.1 Candidatus Delongbacteria bacterium
AAAAGTAGCAGAAATGTGGAACCGATCAAGTGGTCATGAAGGATGGAACGGAGAAGTATTTAATAATACAGAGGAATCAGTAAAAAAGAATGAAGCAAAATCTACAGATATCAATCTATTTCTAGCAGAAACTGATGATAAGATAGTAGGATATTGTACATTAAAGGAATATAGCGAAGATATTGGAGCTTTATATATTGGGCTATTGAACGTAGAGCCTGATTATATGGGTAAAAAGATCGGTAAGATGCTTGTTTTAAGGTCTGTGGAAAGAACTATCGAACTTGGATATCCGAGATTAGACTTATTTACATGGGGTGGAAATACCAAAGCGATGCCTTTATACAAGAAATGTGGTTTTTTCTGGGAAGAAATGGATAGAGCGACACATCTTATGGATTTTATTCCTTCTGTACTTCAAGAGGATATTTTTAAAGAATATTTTAAAGAAGTTGACTGGTATAATGATAGTAAAAGGGTCATTGAGATCGTTCCTGATGGTCGAAAAGAAAATAAGTTTGAATATTATACTTATACTTGGGAAAAAGATGGTAATAAGCTTGAAATTGACTATGAAAGGCGGGGGAGAGGTCTTAGAAGGATAGACTGCAATGATTATTCTATTGAAGCAGTTGTGGAGAACCTTGAACTTGTTTTCGGTAGTAAATACAAAGTGAAGTATATCGTTAAGAATAAATCAGGTAAGGATCTAAATATATCTTTCAAAGGTATGAATGATAGGAATGTAGATTTTTCTATGGATGAAAGTTCTACCGTTGAAAATGAAAAAACTTTCGAAGGAGAATTCTTTGTAGGGAAGATTGATTCACCTCAGAATATCTGGAAAACTCATCCAACTGTGAAAAGTGAAATCTCAATAAATGGTGTTAAAACTATATTTAAAGTTGGAATTGAACCTAAGATACCTCTTTCAATGACTGCAAGATACGAGGATAAATTAGATCCTAAGGGAATAGTATCTAATTTTCAATTAGATATTGAAAATAATTTTGATAAACCTGCAAAATTCAGTTTTAGATTACCAAGTGATGATGTAGTAGAGATTTTGAACGGTGAAATCGATATTGATTTGAAAAGTAGAGAAAAAATATCCTTTAAAATTGAGTACAAAGTAAAGAAAGCCGGTGTTTACATACCTGAATTAGAGATAAAAGCCAAACCTGAAGGAGATGAAGAGTTTGCTTTTATGAAAAAAGCCTTAGTTGTTTTCAATGTAGAAAATGAGATGTACGTTGGCAAAACAGAGAGGAATTATATTATTGGAAATAACAAGTTTCACTTCTATTTAGGTTTTAATAAGGATCTACATAACAGGTTAAGTGAAGGTAATACTACTGATGTTACAACGCGAGGATCAGGATTTTTCTTTATGACTCCAAAATTAGGTAAGCCATATACTGAAGAATTTGTAAAACGTGCTCCTGAGAAAGTAGATGTGTTCAAAAAAGATAATTACGTTCAGATGTCGGCTCACTACAGAACAAAAGAAGATGAAAATCTTGAATTTATTACACATTATCAATTATATCCTAATGGTAAATTGGTCAGATGGAATGAATTTATAAAAAGTGAAGATCTTGATAAGGGTCTATTCTTCTCAAGTCGTTTCTGGATGAACAGTGAAAATGCTTATATTCCGTGCAATGATAAGGTCATCAAAACGAATAAAAGACTGAGAAATGAGCATAGTTATTGGCAAGATGCGAAATTGACAGAGAATTGGTTATATACTTATGGTAAGAAGTTCAGATCAGCTGTAATATGGCCTAAGGATTCTAATTTTACTATCGGTGAATGGAACGTGGGTTTTGAATATGAGATACCTAAAGAAAAAGGAACTTATACTACGGAAAAAGAAGTATTCTATTCTGAGGCACCTAGAGATTGGAAAGATCTGAGAATGACCGCCACAGGTATTGATTCGAAAGATGAAGAACCCGTAGATAGTTTCGAGATCACTATCAATGAAGGTAATCCAGTGATGAAGAAGGAAAATATTCTTACGGTAAAAGATCTTTCAAGTAAGGTCATAAAAGGGTATCAATCTTTATCGGCAGAGAATGGTAGAATAAGCTTTAATAAAAATGAAATAGAGCTTAAACATAAATTGAATTTTGTGAATACAAAGTTTACCTACGAGGAAAGCTCTGCAATTGATATTATCAATATTCATAGCAACTTTGGTGTTTTTGAGTATTTTGATAAAAGATTAGTCGTTAATCCTACTCAAGATGAGATCAAAACATCTAAAGATGATGGTATAGTAGCAATTGACAATGGTATTTTGTCATTTAGATCAGATGAGAAATTCGCACCGTCAGTATTTTCATTGAAGTATAATGGAAAGGAATGGCTTGATACTCTTTATCCTGAAGTTGGACCTAAGTCATGGTGGAGTAGTTGGTTTGGTGGTATTTCAGTGTTGCCTATAAGTGTTGCTAATAAAAAATTACTTGAGCAAAAGAGAAATTCAGAAGTTGTGAAAGTAAAGGATAACTTAGATAATGAATGGACAGGTATTAAGATCACTATGGAAATTACTGATCATGAAAAGCTTAAAGGTTACTTAATTGATTCTTATTTTATGGTTCTTCCGGGTGTGCCTGTAATGTGGTCGTTTGCGAAAGTTCACAATAATACGGGTAATTACTTGGATACTTATGTTGAAACTATGATGTGGGGCAAAGCATCTGATGATATTAAAAAGCATTATTTTATTCAGCCTTCAACAGGGTATAAATTTAACGCCGGTAAAGAGATGCAGGATGTTAAACGAGAGAAACTTCTTATTTTCTCTGAAGAGAATTCGGATGAATTTATAAATATTTATTCTGCTGACAATATGAAAACAGGTTGTCATTTTGATACTGCGGTTTGTCTCGTTGGTGCTCCAAATGATCTCAAATGTAAGGATAAAGAAAGTAAACTTGTTGGCTCTAAGTTTATTGTTTTCTCGGATGATAAGCTTAAGGCTGAATGGTTAGTTGGTTTGAAGAAGATTAAACCGATCATTTAATTAACAATGGATAATGGACAATTTGCAAGGGGCATTTTAAACGCCCCTTTTTTTATTTTCAAAATAACACTTGCTTATTCTAAAAAATGTAGTTACCTTGGCATTTGCATAATTTAAAATAATATAAATATGCTAAAAACGAATATTTCAACATCGTAACGGTGAATGCGATAGTTGAAATTTTATAACAATTCACCAAATACAAAGAAGGAAGAAAAATGAGTAAAGGTACAGTAAAATGGTTCAACTCTGAAAAAGGTTTTGGATTTATCACACCTGAAGACGGTGGAAAAGATTTGTTTGTTCATCATTCAGAAATTCAATCTGATGGTTATGCATCACTTAATGATGGTCAAGAAGTTGAATATGAAGTTGGTGAAGGACAGAAAGGTCCTTGCGCTAATAACGTTAAAGCAATATAAGTAACTATATATATTAGTTTTAAAAGCCGATGCAATGCATCGGCTTTTTTTATTTCATCCACCTTTTTCTCTTGCTTTCTGGTCTAAAATATTCGATAATACTATTATAGTATATTTTAATTAGGAGGTTACAATGAAGAACATTCTAGCACCTATAGATTTTTCGGATGTATCAGAAAAAGTAATATTTGAAGCAGCAGAATTTGCCAAAGCTTTCTCATGTAAACTATGGTTGTTACACGTAGCTGCTCCCGAACCTGACTTTGTAGGTTATACTGTCGGTCCAAAAGAGGAAAGGGA
>WTAK01000197.1 GCA_013139625.1 Candidatus Delongbacteria bacterium
CAAAGCAGCCTCTACGGTAATAATTTTTACTTATATATTTTCATGCCTGGCAGTGATAATCCTAAGAGAAAGTAAAGTTCAGAACTATCAACCGAAATTCAAAAGTCCTTTATATCCATGGGTGCAGATCATAGGTATAGCAGGATTTTTCATTTTACTATATGAAATGGGATTAGAGGCAATTCTTACAAGTTTAGGATTAGGGTTGCTAGGATTTTTGACATATTGGTTCTATGGGAAAAAGAATTCAGAGAAAGAATATGCACTGCTTCATTTGATCGAAAGGATAACGAATAAACAATTCTTGACAGGTGGTTTGGAAGCCGAACTAAAGGAGATAATCAGAGAAAGAGATGACATTGTTAAAGATAGATTCGATCATATAGTTGAAAAGAGAAATGTTTTAGATATTAAGAAGAAAATTAACAGAGAAGAGCTTTTTGAGATAATTGCAGAAAATATTTCTGAAAAGCTAAATATACCACACCATACGATCTACGATCTTTTAATTGCCAGAGAAGCGGAAAGTAGCACCGCACTTACACCGTTCCTTGCGATACCACATATTATTATTGAAGGTGAAAAGGTTTTTGAGATGCTGATCATCAGATCTAAGAAAGGTATTGAAATGTCGGAAGATGATAAAGATATTAAAGCTGTATTTGTTCTTTTAGGTACAAAAGATGAGAGAAATTTCCATCTTAGAGTAATTTCGGCGATAGCTCAGATCGTAAGAGATCCTGATTTTGAGAAGAAGTGGATCGCGGCAAAAACAACGAATAATTTACGAGATGTCATTCTGCTAGGGAAGAGAGTTAGGATGTAGAAAAGATAGTGATTAGTGGTTAGTGACGAGTGACGAGTGATTAGTAGGGGAAGGCTCTCACGCCTTCCCTCATCATATTAAAATAGGAGAAAAAATGAAATTTAATTACCCAAGTTCGAAGAAAAAAGAAGTTATTGATAATGTTCATGGTGTTGAAATAAAAGATCAATATCGGTGGATGGAAGATAATGAAGATCCTGAGGTATTAGCTTGGGATAAAGTTCAAAATGATTTTACAAAAGATTACATTTTAAAAACATCTTTCAGAGACAAGATAAGGAATAGATTGCTTGAACTCGGAAAAGTAAAAGAACTCGATATTCCACATAAAGTACATAATGGCTCAAGAATATTTCAATATATAAAAGAAGCAGATGAAGAAAAATGGGTACTTTTTACAAAAAAAGATGAAAATTCATCCTTAGAGGAAATTCTAAATCCAAATAAATGGGATAAGAGCGATACTTTACATTATTATAAACCATCTGATGATGGGAAGTATTTGGCTTTCGGTATAGCAAAAGGTGGTAATGAAGCTCCTGAATTAAAAATAATGGAAGTTGAAAGTAGAAAGGTTTTAAATGATGAAGTGAAAGGTTGGAAGCAATATATTAGCGATTGGAGCCCGGATGGAAGTGGACTTTATTATTCAGCCCATCCGAGAAAAGGAGAAGTTCCAGAAGGAGAGGAATATTATTGGTCAACTGCGTATTATCATAAACTTGGAACAGATAAAAGCGAAGATAAAAAATTATATTACGATACTGAGATTAAAGAAAATTGGTATGGATGTGATTTTTCAGAAGATAAACGATATTTTATGCTTCACAAAGGGAAGTTTTACAAAAACAGTATTTATTTTAAAGGTTCAGATGAAACGGAACTAAAAACTTTAACTGATGACTTCGGTGCAGAATATTCAGCTGAGTTCTATGGTGATAATATATTTATATCAACAACTAAAGATGCTCCGAATAAGAAGATCTATGTTGCCGATGCGATTAATGGGTACTCAAGATCTGATTGGAAAGAAATTATACCTGAAAAAGAGTATGCAATGGAGTATTTTAAGATAATAAATGGTTTGCTTTATGTATTATATTTAAAGAATGCATCCAGTTTAATTCAGATCTATGATCTTGAAGGAAATTATATAAAAGATGTTTTTATGCCAACAGGGACAGCAAATATGTGGGGAAAGCAAAATGATTCAGAAGTTTGGGTGTGGATATCTTCATTTACTATTCCATCTGCTTCTTACAAATATGATTTTGAGAATGAAAGGTTATCACAGTATTTTATGCCTGAAACAGATTTTAGGTTCTTTGATTATGAAACTAAACAAGTATGGTATAATTCAAAAGATGGTACTAAAGTCTCTATGTTCATAATAAAAAAGAAAGATACCGAGATCACTGAAAATACTAAAGTCTTTATGTATGCTTACGGTGGATTTAATATTCCTATAACACCGAATTATAGATCAAGTCATGCGATTTGGTTAGAATCTGGAGGTATAATTGCAATACCGAACCTGAGAGGTGGAGGCGAATATGGTGAAGAGTGGCATAAAGCAGGTATGTTTGAGAATAAGCAGAATGTTTTCGATGATTATATTACTGCTGCTGAATGGCTGAAAAAAGAAAAAGATGTTAAAACTGATAATCTTGTTATGACAGGTGGTAGTAACGGGGGATTACTTATTGGAGCTATGATAACACAGAGACCTGATCTGATGAAAGCTGTTTATTGCGGTGTTCCTTTGCTTGATATGATAAGGTATCACAATTCAATGTTGGCAAATATCTGGAAAGAGGAATACGGAAGTGCGGAAGATCCTGAGCAGTTTAAGTATATTTACAAATACTCTCCGTATCACAACATCAAGGAAGGAGTTCAATATCCAGCCTCAATAATTACTGCAGGTATAAATGATGCAAGAGTTGATCCGTACCATGCAAGGAAATTCACTGCTGCTCTAAGAGATGCAAATAATTCCGACAATCCTATACTTATTCAGGTACAACAGGCATCAGGTCATGGTGGTGGAACTGAGATATCAATTCAAGCTGAACAACAGGCTGACAAAATGGCATTTTTGATGGATCAGGTGGGGTTGGAAATATAATTGAGGAAGAAAAAATGAAAATAATTAAATATACTGATGCGGAAGAATTTTATAATCGAGTAGTATCATTTCTTGAAGAAGATGAAGCGGTAAATAATCTTGCACTGGGAATACTCTCAAGTTTAAAAAAGAATGAAAATGCTTACGGAAAAATAAAACCTTTTCTTGCTATCGTTGAAAATGATGGAAATATCAAACTTGTTATGATAATGACACCACCATATAATTTACAAATATTAGGTAACGTATCCATTGAAGTAATAAATTTTACTATAGATTATTTGATTAGAGAAAATATCGAAATTCCCGGTATTATAGGTAGAAAAGAATTATGTGAAAAATTTGTAGGAGTTTGGACAAATAAAACACCAATTATCCATAAAGTAAGTATGAATCAAAGAATATATAAACTTGAAAAAGTTAATAAGGTACAAGATAGCGCAGGATGTTTTAAGATAGCAGAAGAAAAAGATTCTGAGATATTGGTAAAATGGTTGATGGAATTTAATAAATACATTGGTGAGGATACTGACAAGGACAAAGCAGAAAGACAAATAATTAATTTGATAAATAAAAAACGTGCTTACTTGTGGGTAAATGAAATACCAGTTACGATGGTTTTAGCCGGAAGAGAAACAAAGAATGGTATAATAGTCAGTGGTGTTTATACACCTGAGGAATTCAGAAGAAATGGTTATGCGACATCATGTGTAGCAGAAGTAAGTAAAATTTTATTAGATGAAGGATATAAATTCTGCACTTTATATACGGATTTGTCAAATCCTACTTCTAATAGGATATATCAAAAGATTGGGTATGAACCTATTGCTGATTCGATTATGTATAATTTTAAAAAGAACAGGAGATAAAATTTGAACTTTCTTTACTTAAATACATTTATGAATTCATACTTTATCGTATGGGTAGTTCTACTTTTAATTGCGATCATTATTATCATGAGAAATAAGAGTGATTACGAATTCTTAAATAAAAACTACTGGCAATTCCTTTTTGAGAAGTGGAAGGTAATTACTTTTTTTGTAGCTGTGATTTGTATTTCTGCTGCTGCACCTTTTTCGAATGACCATACTTGGGATCTTTATGATTCTATTCTTATTTCTGTTGTGACATATTTTGTAGCACCTTGGTCAGTTGGAGTACTGTATCAATCATTCAAAAGAAAGATATTTAATTCTAAGCTGTTCGTCGGATTCATAATCCTATTACTTCCTTGCTGGACTTACGATGCATATATTTATTTCAGAGATGGGTATTATCCGATAACTTGGTTTACGAATGTAATAATATCTACAGGTATCGTTATTACAGCAGGATTGTTCTGGAATCTGTGCTGGACTGAAGAACACGGAACTGAATTCGCTTTCAGGATAGATAATTGGCCTTATAAAACAAATTCCCCTGTAAAGAAAATGTTGATACCTATGTTTATATTGATGTTTCCGATCGTGTATTCAACAGGGTGGTTTGTGTATCATTATTTTTGGTAGATATAAATTAAAATTTAGGTTTTTATGAAATTAAAAAATATTCTAAAATGGGCTTTTTATATTGTGATTAGTGTTATTATAATCGTAACTATTCTTTTTGTGTCTTTTTATCTTTATGTGAGTCCAATTTTATATACAAAAAGTGAAGAGTCTTTGAATACTGGATTAGATCTTTCAATTTTAAATTCTTTGGGTAATAAAACTGAAGATATGGTTCTAAATTATTTTGCATCTTCAAGAGAATGGAAAGTGGAAAATATGTATTATAATAGCAGTCTATTAGGTAGAAAAGGTATTAATAGATCCGGTTATTTAATGGCTCATAAAAGAAATAAGTATGAGATATCGCATTTTTCTGGTCCTTTAATTATTTTTGATAAGATATCTGATTCATATAAGAATAATTATAAATTTATCAATTCAAAAGATTCACCATTAAATTTAACGATTAACGAAATTGGATACTTACCACCAAGTAAACAACCTAGAAACATATTAAGAAATGTTATAATAGGTAAAGATTTAAATTTGTTAATCGATAATGAATATTATAATTCAAAAGACTCTGAAAATATATTATCAGATTTAAATTCTATTGTTCAAATATTGCGTAATATTAATAAGTCTGTAAAGACTGGTGAGTTGGGAGATATTATAGATCATCTTGACTCAGAATCATATAAAAATAGTGACAAAAATGAATTGATTATTTCTCAGAGTGGAAACTACATAAAAGCTACTGGTTATGTAAACATAGGCAAAAAAGGTAGTCTATACCTTAAAATAATCAAGACTGATACTGGTTATGAAATTTCACATCCAGGTAGATATAATGAAGAATATATAGGCTGGTCAGAAATTGATAGTCGAAAGTTTTATTTTGAATTAAATGAACAGCATATTATTTATGGAAATGAAGGTGATGAATTTGATGCTGAATTACAATTATGGTTTAATCCGCTAGACAATTCAGAGGATTTTATTGTTACAAAAAAAGTAGAAAGAATTAAAATTGGGTATAGAGGTTTTTAAACCATCCATGATAAAAGAAATTCAAGCAAATAAGATACTGAATCAAGTTCAGCATGACAATTAAGGAAAATTAAATGAACTCTATCATCAACATTATTGCAAAAGAAAACAACTG
>WTAK01000276.1 GCA_013139625.1 Candidatus Delongbacteria bacterium
TGATCGGTTGTTTTCTGATTTATTGTTCTTTGATATACCTAATTTCATCAAATCATTTTTACCATTTTGTAAATAATCATCAACTTCTTTTTGTTTTTTGTTTACATAGCTATCATTAGTGACAATAGTTTTCAAAGCAGAAATACTATCATCAGAATTGTTTGAATTGATGTAACTAAGAGCAATTGCACAATTGTACCAAACATATGGGCTATTGGATTCCTTTATTTTATTTGCAATAATGTTTGTGTATTTATCATTTTTAAATTTCCCTAATGCTGATATTGCACCTGCATGTAAAAAATCTAATTCAGTATTATCATTAATTAAAGCTAACAATCTCTCTTCAAATTCAGATGATTTTATGTCAAATTTACGACCAAGTAAAGAAATTGAAGAACTTCTTATTTGCCAATTCTCGTTTTTATTGAATGCTATCTTCATTAGTGTATTAAAAACAGCATAATTGTTCTCAATACTTGCTTTTGTTAGGTATTTGAATGCGGCTATTTTTTCTTCATAAGTCAACGCATTTTCAATTAGCTCCAAAAACTTATCCTTACCTACATAACTACTTAAGGATCTTATTATCTTATTCGTTACCTTTAGTTCACTTTGCCCTAAAGAGTTCTCTAGATATGCTATCGCCCTTCTATCCTTTATTTCACCTAGTGCTTCTGCTATTAACTCACGTACTTCAGGTCCATATTGTTCTTTATTTGCTAAAGCTTGACCTAAAAGATCAACAGCATTTCCCTTTCTAGTCATCAATTCCTGAATCGGAACAAGAACGTTTATATCATTACCACCTTTGTAACTCTTAGATGCAATTTCTAAGTTCTCTATTAATTGATCATTCGATAGTGATTTTGAAGACTCATAAAGTTCTTTTGCTCTATCATTTTTACTGAATGCAAAAAATGCAAGTAGCAGTATTATTAATGTTGTCCTTTTTTTCATCTCCCACTCCTATTTAATTATCATCATTTTTTTTATTATTTAATCCACCTGTACAGTACATTAATCATTGAAAAAATAATGGTAGATTCATGGTATTTTCGGTTATAACAGATTACAATCTAAGTACTGGATTATAATTAGTCAAGTAAAGAATATTTAATCTTATTTCATTAAGATCATTTTCTTGGTCGATCGCACTCCATCAGCTTCAAGTTGATAGAAATATACCCCCGAATTTAAATCCTGTCCATCGAAACTAAAACTATGATGACCTTTCGCTAATTTACTGTCATTCAGTGTTTTAACGACTTCTCCACTGGAATTAAAAACCTTTAATTTAGTAAGAGAATTATGATTTAAAGTAAAATTTATCTCAGTAGTTGGATTAAATGGATTTGGATAGTTTTGCTCGAGCTCAAAGTTTGAAATAGTACCGGAATAATAAGTTTCTATAGAGCTTGTAGTAAGATTAAATACCTGCATCCTCATATACCATGCACCATCATAAGCAGAACTATAACTACTTGGCAATACCCATCCATCACCTTCTGTCCATACCCATGTTCTGGAACTTTCTCCATTTGGATCCATAGACATATAATTTCCTTCGGAAGAAAAAACTAAAGCAACATCACCTGAAAAATAAGTATTTGCAAAACTAGAATCTATGTAAGTTTCTTCTATTGGAAAGGGTGCTTTTCCGTAGCAAAAAACAGAATCTGCTAAATTATTTATAATTGTATCTGTTGGCACTTCATTGAATTTCACAAGTTGCCAATCAATCATTTCTTCCAATGCAAATCCAAACTCTATCTTCTTGAGGAATAAAGAATCCGTGCCTAGAGAGAAGTGAGTTGCCGCTTTCCATTGATCATTGCTTACGCCAACAGTATATTCAGGTTGAAAACTATATAAACCTCCCCACTCAAACCAATCATAAGCAGGATTTTCAACTGAAATAATAAAAGTATCTGAAATAGAATTAGCGCCTGTTGAATCAAGTGAGACATAATAACTAGCATCTGTATACCCATGATTTTCGTAAGTTTGTAAACTTATGAAAATATTTCCATTTAATTCGTCCAGTTCTGCTGATACCAAACTGTCATTAAAACCATCCATTTCGCCTATATAATAATAGTCATTCGTATTAAACACATTGTCTATATATATCTTTTTCGTTGTATCTGTTTGAATTGAGCAGTAGACTATAGGATTGACGACATATAGAGTATCTTTCTCTGCTCCACTTAATCCTAAATGATCCTTATACGTTGATAAAGGATTTGCATACATCAAAGCAGTCAATACTATGATAGAAAATAATATTATCTTGATTTTACCCATTTTTATATTCCCAATAATTATTTAATTAAACAGATTATATAATATCTTTGTTCGAATGTCAATTTATAATTTATTTGCAAACTTAAACAAATGTATTTATCTTACCCCCCTTGACAAATGAAGTCAGCTTGAAATAGTTATAACGAGTGAATGAATCCGTTTTTGCAATACTCACCCAACCGCAAATTGAGAAAAGAACTGTTTATGGGCTATGCATTACGGGGGGATAATGGAAATGAAAACGATAACAATGAAATACTATCCAAAATGGCTTCGTTGAGGGTTGAAAGGGCAAATCTTAAAGGATATGAAACGCACGCCGACTACATTTTGTCAGATAACATGGCTGAAAATCCTGCACGAGTCTATGATTTTCTTGACAAAGTGTGGGCTCAGGCACTAAATGTTGCCAAAATTGAAAGGGATGACTTGCAGAAAATGATGCAGCGTGATGGCATCAATGATGAGCTGAAGAGTTGGGACTGGTGGTACTA
>WTAK01000381.1 GCA_013139625.1 Candidatus Delongbacteria bacterium
GCATCAATTTTCAAAAGAGCTTCAATTTCTGATACTGAGTTCGAATTATTTGAAGAATTGATAGATGTGAATTTAAAAGCTCCGTTTTTTCTTATCAAAGAATTTGCATCCGTTTGTGGGGCAGGGAATATTATAAATATTTTAGATACAAAGATAACAACAAATCAAAATGTCTATGCCGCATATATTTTAACTAGAAAAGCATTGTCAGAGCTGACAAAAATCGCAGCTGTAGAATTTGCTCCAAAGATAAGAATTAACGGAATATGTCCGGGTTTGATCTTGCCTGCTGCTAATGAAAGTGACGAATATATTGAAAGGCTGATACAGAAGAATTTACTCAAAAGGAAAGGATCGCCGGAAAATATTTCCTCAACTGTAAAATTCTTACTGAAAAATGATTTTATCACTGGCGAAATTATTAAAGTTGATGGTGGAGAAAATTTAAAATGAAAATTAACATCAAAAATTTAAAGACAGATGTTATTATCGGAACTCTGGAGCATGAAAGAAAACATACTCAACCAATTGAGATAGATATTGAATTTGAATACGATGCTGCAAAAGCAATTGAGAATGATGATTTTAACTATGCCGTTGATTACAAAGCATTGACCGATGAAATTATTGAATATATAAAAGGTACAAAATTATACCTTATAGAAACTTTAGTGAGCTTAGTCATAGGTAAACTAAAAGAAAATAAACAAATTTCTTCAGGAAGAGTAAAATTAAGGAAACCGAAAGCGTTAAAAAATGCTGAATATGTTAGTGTTGAAGGAACATTTTAGCGTTTGGCTATTATAAGTAAATAGCTTATATTGTTGCGGATTTCGAAATAATAATAGGGAGCGAAAAATGAAAAAAATAACTATGCTGATCGTTTTATTGGCGATAATGTCAATATATGCCCAAGGTAAAATTGGAGCCATTAAAGCAGGATTGTTCAAGCCGGGTGCATGTGATGCAGGTTTTGATCTAGGGATTGAATATGGTTTGCACATAGATACAAATCTTGATGTAGCAATTGAAATGGGATGGTTCAAGAAGGATTATGAGGATGAGGATTTCGAGAAAGAGTACGAAAATGTTCCTGGACTTGTTGGAGCTGATATGGCCCAATTAAGTGAAACTACAATTTACGATTTTCCGTTAATGGTATTGGTTACAGCAAAATTTCCAATCAATTTTAAATACAAATGGTTTGCAACCGGTGGTTTGGGTGCAGAAATGTTATATGCTTCGTACAATACGTTTGATGATGATACAAAGCACGAACTTGCATTTGATTTTAATTGGAGACTTGGTGGAGGAATGATATATAATCTAGGTGAAAGATCGGAAGTTTTAATGGAAGTAGGTTATCATTATTCAAAACCAAGTTATGAATATGAGGATAATATCAGTGGGACAGATGTTACTTTCAAAAGAGAATATGATATGAGTGGAATACTTGGAAGAGTCGGAGTGAGATTTTTCTTTAACTAGATAATTTAAAGGAACATAATATTATGAAATACGGTAATTTTTTATTTTCAAGTGAATCAGTAACTGAAGGGCATCCGGATAAAATAGCGGATCAGATATCAGATGCGATCTTAGATGCTGCTTTAAGAAATGATCCATCCAGTAGAGTTGCAATAGAAACTTTTGTAACGACAGGATTGGTCGTTGTGGGTGGAGAAATGACCACTAAAACTTACATTGATATTCCAACTACTGTAAGGAATACAATTAAAGAGATCGGTTATGATGATTCTAAGATGGGGTTTGATTACAATACCTGTGGTGTGATTTCAACTATTGATCAGCAAAGTCCTGATATTGCTTTAGGTGTTGACAGAGATGGAGCGGGAGACCAAGGTTTGATGTTTGGATTTGCATGTAATGAGACACCTGAATATATGCCTCTACCAATAGTTTTAGCACATAAGTTGACTAAGAAATTAGCTCAATGTCGTAAAGAAGGTGATTTAGTATTCTTGAGACCTGACGGGAAATCACAAGTTTCCGTTGATTATAAGAATTGGAAGCCGGATTCAATAAATACAGTAGTTGTATCTTCCCAGCACTCTGAAGATATATCAACTACAGACCTCCGAGAAAAGATAAAAAATCATGTAATAATTCCTGTTGTTGGTGAAATGTTTGATGGGAATGACTATACAAAGCATATTAATCCTACCGGAAATTTTGTAATTGGTGGACCTATGGGAGATGCCGGTCTTACTGGTAGAAAGATCATCGTAGATACTTATGGCGGTTATGCAAGACATGGTGGTGGAGCTTTCAGTGGAAAAGATGCAACTAAAGTTGATAGATCAGCAGCATATATGGCAAGATATATTGCAAAGAATATTGTAGCAGCAGGTTTAGCAGAGAAATTAGAGATACAATTAGCTTATGCAATTGGTGTTGCAGAACCTGTATCAATAATGGCAGAAACATTTCGTACCGGTAAAATTGCAGGTGAGGAAATTGTTGAATTGATAAGAAAGAATTTTGACTTAACACCTAGAGGGATAATTGAAAAATTAGACCTGAGAAAACCTGTGTTCAGAGATACTGCAGCTTATGGTCACTTTGGAAGGGATCAATTTACTTGGGAACAACTTGATATGGTTGATAAATTATCATAATGAAAAAAATAATATTTGTAATATTTATTTTAAATCTCACCTGTATATTTGCAGGTGAGTTTGATCTTTTTAAAGAAAAGAAGAAACAGGATCAAAGCCTCTTTAAAGATCTTAAGCACAATAAATTAAGGTTGTCATATACTCTATTTCCATCAGATTATAATAAAATTGGATTTGCAATAGAAGAATATATTACCAAAAAATTTGGATTTATGATCGGAGTAAATTTTACAGATTCCGGCTCTAATATGAAGGAAAAAGCTGAAATTATTCTTGCAGGATCATATAGGCTTACAAAGAGGGTCAAGACATGGATCTTTCAGGGGAACCTGGGGCTTTCATTTAACGATGATATCAGTTTTGATAATGGTACAAGTAAAGGTTTTAGAATGAATCACTTGTATGGAAGATTTACAGTTGAATACTTTTTTGAAAATGGATTGGGATTTGATTATTCAATGGTAGGAAGAATGCCTATTGAAATAGACGTGAATGAAGATATGTCCCCGCAACATTCCATTGGAATACTTTTTAATTTCTAGTTATTAAAAATATATCGGTTGAAACTAAGTGAAATATTTTACGATACTTATATTGATACTTGCATTGTCATTCTTTTACGTTGTATTAGTTGATAATGATGATAATAATGTAGAAATTCCGAGAATTGAATTTATTTCAAATATTGATACAAGTCTCATAGTTGAGATCCCGGATAATAGTTTTCTGAAAAATATTAATATTGATCTTGATAGTTATACGATTAGAAAGAAATCATTAATTTATGACAGCTTGGAATATATTTCAAATGTTATAGAATTTAAAGACTCTTTAGTTATTGAACTGTCAAAAGAAAATAGGAAAGATGATATATTTGTTGAATTTAATACATTCTCGGCACAATCGGATGTTTTTCAAAAGCACAGGATACATATCGGAAAAGGGAAGCCGGAATTTACAATTCTCAAAAGAGCAGATACCGAAATATATAATTTAAGAGTACTAAGATCCATAAGGCGAAGATGGGATAGAAAAAAGAAGAAAAGTATTGTTGTTTTTGACATTGCAGGATTACAGGATAGCTTGATCAATGATACAACAAAATTTCCTTTCTTTTCTAAGATGAAAATAAAATCAAAATCTTTTACAAAGACCCAATTATTATCATCTAATCGATCTAAATCGAAATTATCATTATTAAAGTGCTTAGAACCATATTTGAACCTTGATAAAAAAGCTCCTTTTCAAAATGAAAAAATTAAGATCATGACAGATCTAAGAAATTCTTCAATGCCTCGCGTATATAATACATCAGGATACAATACTTTCTATTACGGTTGCAAATCTGATGAAGATGAAGAATTTAGTAAACTATTTAACAATAGCTCATTTTTCTCAAGTGACACAAACATAGAAATTAAGATACTTCAAAAATTCAGCAACGAAATAAACGAAAATAAAGATGCTGAGAATTTTTATTACGTAGACCTTAATACCGAAGTAACTGACCGTGATCTCTACTTAAGGTCAGTAGATTCTTATCTTAAAGAATTATTTTTTCACATGAAAAGTAAAGTTGATATGAATGACTATATTTTCGTGATCTTATCCAGCTCTTCGGAGAATATATATGATTCAATGATAACTATGTTCTATTCTGATAAAAGTATAGATCCGAAAGAGATTAGTGATAAAGTGAATTTAATGGATATTTCTAAAACAATTCTCAGCTATTCTAAATTGAAGATACCTTATTATTTCAGTGGTGAAAATTTGGTTGCTAAGCAAGGATTTGAAGAGAGAGTAGATATCTTAGGTTCAGATTTGGATACGTTGATGTTCTATAACGATGATATTTTATTTAAAAAGCAGAAATATTCAGATAGTTATAAAATAATTCATCTGAGTGATAAAAATATAAATATGAAAAAAGAAGACATTGGGCATGTATATAATGATCTTATCATTCAAAATTACGAAGATGATTATATTAAATATTTGATTTTTAAGAATGAAAGTGACCAAGCCAAGACTTTTAATTTGAAAATAACTTCAAAGAACAGATTTATTTTATTGGATGATGTGAAGGATTATTATTCGCAGAAAAAGAAGAAGAGAAGGTATAATAATAAAGTTATTACAGAGATTCAGCCATTTTCTAAAGATACAGTTAAGTTGTTTTACCGAAAAAAAGATCAGAATTTTAATTTCAAGTTCAATGAAAAGATTCATTTAGCCTATGGTGCTCTGAGTATTTTTGCAGGTGAAGTTAAAGAGTTTAATGAAAAATCGTTATTTGGAACAGATCGTACGATCACTGATAAAGAAGAAGTTTTTATAGATTATGATGTTAAAATATTAAACAGAAGAATTAATTATTAATGTTGCCAATGCAACCTATATTAGTTATAATAGTTAATCATTAAGAGCGAAACGGTAAATATATAATTCGTATATACGGAGGAGTAAATGAAAAAAATAATTACAATGGTATTGGTATTGATGACTATTGTTCTGTCTGCAGCGATGGAAGAATATGACAGAAAATCAATTTCGATCTTCAAAATGGATGTTACACCTGGTGCAATAATGGCAACTAAGCCGGATGTTCAGCAGATCTATGACGGGATATTTAAGAAATTTACAGGTATGGGAAGATTTGACTATAACCCTATTCCTGCAGGAGTTACAAATGCTTCAGAGCTTTTTGAGATCGTTAAGGAATATACAGCAACGAAAATAGAAGAGAGAGCCGGAAAACAGTGGGACATAAAGAATGAATATTACGGATCAAATTTTGTTACAGGAGAGAATGTTGATAAGATCATGAATGGTGCATACATTCTTTTTCCTAGATTAAATGCTTTCGTAGTTAAGAAGAAAAAGAAAGGTGATGACTTTAGTGCATCTATATCTGTTTCTGTTGATATTTATGCAGGAAAAAATACCGGAACACCTGAGAATCCTGTGTGGACACCTGAATTAATAAAAACCATCTCTGCTTCAGGATCTAATGCTTTTGGAAGTTTGTTTGATCTTAATCTTAATCCTAAAAAGGAAAATAAGAGGAGAAAGGCTATTAAAGCAGCAACTAGCGGAATGCTTCTGTTCTTAGAAAAAGAACTTAAGAAAGTAGATGCTTTCAAGATAAAAGCCTTAGTAACAAAAGCTGAACCAAAGAAAGATAAGATAGCTTTTAACTTCGGTAAGAATGTAGGTATTAAGGTTGACGATGCTTATACAATGGGGTATTTTCAGAAAAACAAGAAAGGGAAGCAGGTATTTGTTGAGACAGGGTTTATGAAAGTTAGAAAGGTTAAAGCTAAAGAATCTATTTCTCAGTTGCTTATCGTTACAAACCCGAAAAATGAAAAAGAAGCAGATCTTTTCAATGAGTATGACCAATGCTATGAATATCCATTAGTAGGTATAAATTTTGTTATCAATGCAGGTTTTAATAATGGATTTAAAAGTTGGGAAAATTATCCAGAAGTTGCAGGGAATCTTAAAGAGATAGCAGGAGCAGGTTTATTTGGTTTAAGATTAGAGTATAATATTGCAAAATATATTAGTATCTCTGAACTGTACTTTTTTGCCGGCGGAGACTTAGTGGTTACGGATTTAGGTAATATGGAGATAGATTTTGTTGATTATGAATTCACACAAACTACGGCGATAATTGAAGTAGGTTTAATGAAGAAATTTTTCATTAGAAGATTTGCATGGTATCTAGGAGCTGCTTATGTTTATGAAAATATGGATATAAAAGTTGATCCTGAACCAACAACTTGGGATTTATATGCACCGTGGGCTTCGGGAGGATTTAGAGGAGTGGTAGGTATAAATTATATGCTTAGCAAGACTTGGTTCTTTGATATTCAAACAACATTTACAAGTATGAATCCCATTATGGATTCGGAGGGTGATGAAATTGATTTCGGTTTTCCTGATGATGATGAAACAGATTTCTTAGTTCCAAATGGTTTAGCCGTAAAATTGGGTATTGGCTTTACACTTTAGATAATAAATTTTAATAAAACAGGGGTTTTTATGAAACTCAGAAGTATAATGATCTTGCTGGTAATATTCAGCATGAGTATGATCTACGGACAAGCTAGTCAATTTTCACACGACCATAATGTAGTTGAAGTTGAAGTTACAGGATATGGTTCCTCAGTTCAATCAGCAATTCAATCAGCACAGAGAGAAGCTATCTCAACTGCTATAGGTACATTCCTTACATCTGAAACAGAGATGGTAAATTACATGACGGTTAAGGATAAGATCCTTTCTAAAAGTGAAGGATTTGTAAAGTCTTTTAATGTTATTGACAGAGTAAAAGAAGCAGATGGCGGTTGGTCGGTAACTATCAAGGCAGCTGTTGCAAAAGATATGATCTTAAGTGATCTTGAAGCGTTAGGTGTTCTAATGTCTCAATTGGATAATCCATCTATAGTTGTATTTTATGCTCCAAGAGGTGTAAAGTATCACCCAAGATTTACAGAGCAGGCTATCAATCAGATCAACCAGTATTTCACAACTTTCAGATATGATGTATATGATCTTGACCAATTGAATGCAATGATCGAAGATGATATGTCTATGAAAGAAGTTGGTTTGGATGATGACATCAGTATGGCTGAGTTACTTGCAAAGAAATTAAAAACAGATATCTATGTTACTGTGGCATTAATGCTTGAAGATCTTGGAAATGGAAAGAAGAAAGCAAAAGCTACTGCAAAGATATTCAATGCTTCTACTGCAAAACTTCTTGGTGTGCAGAATGGATACAGTGATGAGATCTATGGAAATTCTACGGCACAAGATGCAAACATTGATCAAGCGGCTAAGAAACTTATGCCGCTTATCATGAAGCAGGTTAAAGGTTATTGGAAACTTCAGCTGGATAAAGGTAAGCAGTACGTTATTATGTTCAGTAAATTGCCTAAAGGCAGAAAAGTGAAAAAGGCGGTGAAAGATGTTCTTGCTTCAGAAGCTAAGGAGATCAAGAAGATATCAACATCTGAATATAAAGTATGGTTGACTGGTGATATTGATGATTATTTAGATGCGATCGGAGATGGAATTCAAGATCGTATCTATAAGGGTAAGGACTTTGACTACGAAAATCGTGGCGATAGGATTAATATATTTCCAGTCGAGTAATTCGAAGAGTCACAACAAATTGTGGTTATTGGAATGTGGGCGTATTTATTACGCCCTTTTTCTTTTGTTTCAATTAGCTTATTTTAGTATATTATAGTTATGTAGGAAAGAATTTATAGAGGTGATAGCAAGAATAATATAACAGGGAGGCAAGATGAAAAAGTTATTATTATTTATTTTTTTTGCTAGTATTATTCTTTATGGTCAAGATCCACCCGGAGATACTGACCATCAAAACGAATCTAATATGGAATCTTGGTATACTTATTGGGGATTAGGTTTGTCGGTATTAAGTTATCCATCAGAACTTCAAAAGATTATTGATCTATTAGGAACAATTGATGAAGTATCTAATACATCACTCAATATGGATATGTTCGGATTTTATTGGCATATCGAACCAAAGACGATCGCTGGTTTTGTAGTAAATGGCAGTGGAGATCGATATATGTTAGGTGAAGAATATGTTCAAATTGATCAATACATTTACGGTTTAAGCGTGATACGTTATCTTAGTGATTCTTTTGGGAAGGGTTTTTTTCTTAGAGGAGATGCCGGAATTGCAGTATTATCACTTACAAGTTCTTTTGGAGATG
>WTAK01000218.1 GCA_013139625.1 Candidatus Delongbacteria bacterium
CCGTTCTTATAAACTTCGGTGATCATCTTAACTGATAATGCATTAACACAGGAAACACCAACACCATGCAAACCGCCAGATACTTTATAATTCTCTTTGTCGAATTTACCACCGGCGTGTAATTGAGTCATAACAACTTCAACAGCAGGCAGATTTTCATCTTTGTGAAGATCAACAGGAATTCCCCTACCATCATCAATTACCGAAATTCCACCTTCCGGAGTAATCTCAACCTCTATCTTTGTACAGAATCCGCCCAACGCTTCATCAATAGAGTTATCAACAACTTCGTTTACAAGATGATGAAGACCTCTTGTACCAACATCTCCAATATACATGGCAGGTCGCATTCTAACGGCTTCTAAACCATTTAGAACAGTTATCTTATCCGCTGAATAACTTTCTGTGTTAATATTTTCTTCGTTGCTCATTTGAAAACCCCGTTTATTTCAATTTATAATTAATAAAACAATATTTTTTTAATTTTATGATATCCCAATTTTGCGTTGTACTTTTTTTTTATCTCATCTTCAATATGATAAAATTCGTTTCTCCAAATAGAACTATTGACCTTTATCATCAATATTGAAGCTTCAAATTTTATAACTCTGCTTATTTTTGCAAGTTTATTTCCAACTACTTTAGGCCAAAGAGTTAATAATTCTGCCATTTCTCCGAGTTTCTTATATTCCGGATTGTCATTTACTAAACTATTCAATATCTTATTAAGTTGTGGTATTCTTCTCGGAGAATTATATGTTTTCTTTCTTCTAACTTTCATAATCTATTGTAAGGTCAATGCTCCTTCTGTCACATTAAATATTCGAGTATTATTAACATCAAACTGATTGATTATACTACTATTACTTGTCGTTATAAATGTTTGAATATCTTTATCGAGTATCTTAGCTATTTTCCCACTCTTTTTCTCATCAATCTCACTGTATAGGTCGTCTAATAAGAAAATTGGATACTCATCTGTTATTGATTTTATGTACTTTATCTCAGATAATTTTAAGGCTACCAAGAAGAGTTTATGTTGACCTTTTGATCCATATTTTCTCAGATCATTATCATTTATCTTGAAAACCAGGTCATCTTTGTGAGGTCCGATTATTGACAAACCTCTATCTTTTTCGGTTTGTATATTTTCCGATAATTGCTTTTTAAGATCATTTTGATAATCGTCTAGATCCATTGATGATGAGTATGAAATATCACCTGAGAACAGACCATCTGATATAAATAATAAAATATCTTTGAAGAATTTATCAAAACCTTCTAGAAACTCAATTCTTTTCTTAAATATCTTAGTTCCATATTCCAACAGCTGTTCATTGTAAACTTCTATCATTTCAGGTTGGAATTTATTATCCTTTTTGAAACTATATAAGATTCTGTTCTTTTGTTTTAAAGTTTTAGTATAATTTTTTAACAAAGAAAAATATTCTTTATCTATCATTGATAATAATTTATCTACGAATTTTCTTCTTTCCAAGGGAGGGCCTGTAGTTATAATACTTTCATCTGGTATTAAATATACTATTGGTATATTACCCCAAAAATCTGAGAACTTTAAAACTTTTTTATCTTGAAATATCACTTTCTTCTTTCTGTTACTAAAACTTATCTTAATATTTAATTCATTATCATTCTTATCAACAAAATCACCTGAAATAAAAAAATAATCTTCACCGAATTTTTTCATTTCACTATAATTATTTGTTCTGAAACTATTCAACAACCCAAGTACACTGATAGCTTCAATAAGATTTGTCTTTCCTTGTCCATTCAAACCTGTGAAACAAACAATATCCTTATCAAAACCAATATCTAGGTTATTATAATTCCTAAAGTTATCCAGTATAATTTTATTTAATTTCATTTACACCGCAGCTTTACCAAGAGTTCACTAAAAGTTTAAGAATTATCCACAGAAGCAGGCATAAGTAACATTAAAATATCAAAATTATCTGTAGATTCAAATGGTTTAATAATAACCGGTTTTTTACCTGTACTAATACTCAATTCTATAACTTCAGTCTCGATATTTTTTAATAACTCAATGATCTTTGTTGAGTTGAATCCTATAAATAACTCTTCACCTTCATAATCAATGTTAATATTTTCCTCGGCTTTTGAAGATGAATTACTATCTTCTGAATTTATCAATAATTGATCCTTTGATAAATTAAATTTAATAAGCTTCGTTACGGGATTACAAGCCAATGAAACTCTTGATAAAGCTGAAGTTACAGATAATTTATCCATTTTAGCTTTTAGATTATTATTTACAGGTATTATAGCTTGATAAGCAGGATATTTACCATTTATCAATCGAGTAAATATCACAATGTTATTTATCCTAAATTCTACATAATTCTCTTCAAAATAAATAAAACACTCTTCATTCTTATCTATAGCATTTGCTACAATATTCAATGATTTTGCAGGTAGAATAATATCGGTCTCTTCACCTTCGTACTTAATATCCTTATCCTCTAACTTTACTAAACGAACACTATCAGTAGCTACCATAGTAAGTTCATTTGATTTAATCGAGAATAAAACACCTGTTAAAACAGCTCTTAATTGATCTGGAGATACTGTAAACACTGTTTTATTGATATACTTTTTTAATTTTAAAGAATCTATTGCCAGATGATTGCCAGATAAACTCTTTGGAGTAGCAGGGAAGTCGTTATAATCTTCTGTTATTACAACTTCAAACTTAATGTTGTTTGAAATTATCTTAACAACACTACCTTCTTTTTTAATTGTAATATTTGAATCAGGTAAACTCTTTATAATGCTTATGAATTTTTTACCGTGAACAACAACTATTCCATCCTCAGCTCCGTTTACATCAACATTATTTACTAATGTTACAGAAAGATCTGTTGCTGTAATTGTTAAGTTATTTTCCTTTAGATTCAATATTATACATTCTGTAATAGGTTTTGTACTGTGCAAAGGTAAGATAGGACTAATAAGAGATAACTGTCCCATAAGGCTGGATTTTAGAACTGAAAAGATCATTTTTTTTACTCCTTATTTTTTAATAGAAAAAGCTTATTAATTTAAACCATTATTGTTATTAGTACCGTGAATTTGTGAATAATTCTCTAACTAAGAAAATAGAAACGATATATTGAAAATATTTCCTTGAATGAACTGAGAATAAGTTTGTTAATACATGTTTATAAGTAATGTTTTTGTTCAATGTTAATATCTACCTTGTTAATATGTTGATAAGTTAATTACATTAAGTATTTCATTGATAATATTTGTCATATCAGCATCTTGAATATTTAATTTATTTTGTATTTTTTTAGTGGCATGAGATACAGTACTATGCTCACGACCTCCAAAATGCATACCAATGCTGGTAGTTGTAGATTTTAGCTGGGTTGTACATAAATACATTGCGACAGCCCTGGCTTGAGCCACTTCTTGAGTGCGAGTTTTTTTTAGGAGAAGATCTTTTGGGATCTTAAAATACTCTGAAACTATATCTTGTATTTTACTAATGTTTAAAGTTGATTTTTTCGATACCATTAATTCTTTAAGTAACTCTTTGGCTTTAGTTACAGTGATCTCTTTGTTGAAGTTAGAGTAGTAGAAATATAGTTTTACTATTGCTCCTTCAAGATCACGAACATTTGTATTGATATTGTGAGCTATGAACATTATAACATCATTGCTTAATTTAAAATCTTTTTCTTCTGATTTTAATCGGATAATAGCAGCTCTGGTTTCAAGATCAGGTGGTCTTACATCGGTGATCAACCCCATTTTAAATCGGGATTTGAGTCTTTCATCTAATTGGTGAATATCATTTGGATGGAAGTCGGATGTTAAGACTATTTGTCCATTATTATTGTAGATATAATTGAAAATATGGAATAATTCTTCCTGACTTTTTTCTTTTCTCGCGAAAAACTGAATATCATCAATAATGATCAGGTCTTTGGTAATCAAATACTCTTTGTATTCATCAATCTTACCGGTTTTGATATTATTTACAATTTGTTTTACAAAAATATCAGAGGTTAAGTAGAGTATATTTTCAGCAGAACCTTCCTCAAAAACATAGTTTCCGATCGCAGATACAAGATGTGTTTTCCCTAAACCAACGCCACCAAAGATCAATAAGGGATTGTACTGAGAATTTTTTATTTGTTGAGCAACATTCATTGCCGATACGACAGCTTTTTCATTCCCATTACCCTGTATAAAATTATCAAAGGTATATTTTGGATTCAAAGAAGTTTCTTTATATTCTGAGATATTACTTCTTTTTTTATTTTTTGGTTTTAATTTAGGGATCTTCTCTAAAACTTCTTCAGTTTCCACTATCGTAAAATCTGTATCAGCATCGATCAAAAATTTAATTGTAATTTCATTAACCCCCAATACACTCTTAAGACTTTCGTCTAGTGCATTCTTATATTGACCTTTGATGTAATCAATATGAACTTTTGAAGGTACTTGAAATGTTATCTTGTCATTATCGATCTGAACGATCTTTAAAGGTTTTATCCAGGTATTGAATGAATTTAGATTCAAAAATTCTTTAATTTTCTCTTTAAATCCCTCTTCTACCTTTAGAGCTTTTTTATCTACCATAAATCAACTTATTTCTATATTAATTATAACTTATAGTAATATATATTATTATATGAATCTTGCAACGATAAAATTATAAAAAAGTAGATAAAAAAAAGGGTTAAATTTTAACCCTTTAATATTCTAACATTATCAAATTTATTTAATTAACAACATCTTATTTGATAATTTTTTCCCATCTGTCTGTAGTGTGTAAAAGTATATTCCACTATTTAAATTCTCAGCATTGAATGTAGATGAATGCATTCCTGCATTCACTACTCCATTTATCAATTCCTTAACTAATTGCCCATTTGAGTTAAATACTGACAGTTTCACATCTTGCATAGATGGTATAGAGAAACTAATTGTAGTAGTTGGGTTGAACGGATTCGGATAGTTCTGTTCAAGCTTGTAATTATCAACTGTAAATTGTTCATTGTCCATTATTCCAGTACTCATCCAAGCAAGAAACGGATATCCATTATTCGTAACTCCATTTATATCCCAAATATCTTCTGTACCATTAGCCGATTCACCGACAAAATCCCAGCCTGCATCAGTGAAAGTGGAAAGTGTTTTCATTTCAGTCGTAGTAAAACCAATAGGATCATTTTCATAAACAGTACTGTCAACAATTCCAGATGTTTCAACATCCCAGAAGCAGTTAATTGTATTTCCGTAACCACTCCCTGAAAACCCTCCGCATAAATCACCAGTAACTATACCATAACTGAACGAATTTTCGATACTTCCCCCTTCTCTTCTACCTACAAATCCACCACCATAAGTACCGATACTATTACCTATAACATTAGAAGCAGAAAAGCAATTACTAATACTGTTTGCACTGGCACCAACAAAACCGCCCGTACCCATTGCCGTCTCTGCTTCTTCAAATAGTGTAACACTTCCCATACTGTAACTTTGTGATATTACACCATCACTACGACCGATCAACCCACCGGTATAATTGTAACCGAGAACATTGACATTGCTCCTACATTTTTCTATAATTACATCACCTTCTCCCACTAAACCACCTACTGC
>WTAK01000043.1 GCA_013139625.1 Candidatus Delongbacteria bacterium
AAGTGGTTCATACTTCAATCCTACAAGTTCGGAACCTTTCGCCTCTTTTACTACTTCATATTCTTCTTCAGATTTATAATATGCAGATAGCCTACTTTTAGCAAAAACATATACTTTTTCACTTCCAACAGCTTTTACAAAGCTATAATCAATTTTGTTATTTACCGCTAAAGCTGCGTTGGATGGTAAAGTCCATGGAGTAGTTGTCCAAGCAGTCAGATATAAATTTTCTTCACCCTTAACTTTAAATTCTACTGTAACTGCAGGATCTTGAACATCCTTGTAACCTTGAGTTGATTCATGATTTGAAAGTGCTGTTTCACATCTTGGACAGAATGGATTTACTCTGTAACCTTTTTTTATAAGTCCTTTATCCCATATCTCTTTAAATATCCACCAGACAGACTCCATATATTCTATATCCATGGTCTTATAATCATTTTCAAAATCTACCCATCTACCTGTCCTGTCGATTATCGTTTCCCACTCATCCACATATTTCAAAACTATACTTCTACAAGTTTCATTAAATTTATCAATTCCAAAGTCTTCTATATCTTTCTTGGAGTCAAATTTCAACTCTTTCTCCACTTCATACTCTACCGGAAGACCATGACAATCCCATCCGAATCTTCTTGATACATATTTGCCCTTCATTGTCCAATATCTAGGTATAACATCTTTCAAAGTTCCACCTACAAGGTGCCCATAATGCGGCAAACCTGTGGCAAATGGAGGGCCGTCATAGAATACATATTCTTTTTGACCTTTTCTCTGATCCATAGATTTCTTAAATGTATCATTATCTTTCCAAAACTTAAGAGTCTCTTCCTCCATCTTTGGAAAATTTATTTTTGGATCTACATCTTTAAACATTTTATATTTACCTTCAATTTTTAATTTTATTTATTTTGTCAACTCAGAAAAACCTGTAGGTCTTTCAATCATTTTCTTACTAATTTTAATTTCTTTCGCTTCCAATGTTTCTTTTGCTGAAGTCATAATCCCCTGGATCCTTGCAACTTCTTTTATTACAATACCGCCTGTGTTCTTAATTTTCTCTAACATTTTCATAATATTTGGTGCTTTTGCGCTCATTTTCACCTGTTGTCTATACATAATATCATTTGGCAATCCAGTATCTTTCGTTACAAAGAAATCTATGTTCATTTCCATTCCCTGCACTTTTGTGGAAGCAACAAATTTTTCAACATTCCATTTTCCCATTTTACCTTTTTTACCCACCGTAGAGATCTCAAAATCTTTAAATTGTTGGTCAGCGTACATTGACACAGCAGCTAATTCTAGTGCGTTTTTTTCGAAATAAGTACTATCAATTAAATTATAAAAAACATACGAAGAGTCATTTGTGAATTGAATACTGATCTCATCCTTAATAACAACTAGACCATCCATGATAAATGTTTCTTGTACCAAAGTATCATTTAAATGTGTAAATGTATTAGGAGTTATTACAAGCTGTTTAAAATAATAATCTTTTGAAAATAAGCCTGTTACCAATGTTGCTAGAATCAATACTAATGCTCTTTTATACATAACTGTATCCTTTAAGTTAATTAATATACTATTTAAGAGCTTGAATATAGTGGGTAAAAGGTATAATATCAAGTACAAAATATTTTACAAAAAAGAATGAGGAGTCCGAATCCAAAATAAAATTCTAATACTTTTTAAAAATCAAATCTATCTTTGATCATCTTTGCAACTTCTTCAGCACTTAGATCGGTGTTATCAATTTTTATATAATTCTCGTTTTTGATCTCACCATCATTGGAAGTTAATCTATACTTTTTCATTGTAGAGATCAAGTCATTTTCAGACCATTCAAGATCCCTTTTCTTCGGTTTGTGATTCAACCTATGTGGAGTCTTATTACGCTTAATTCTTTCTTCCATATCTGCAACGAGCTCAACTAAATAAACTGTTCCGCCTTCGGATTCAAAAATATTGCTGACTTTCTCTACATAATCCCATTCAGATTGAAGATCGAAAGCCCAAATATAAGTGAATATCAATCCTTCCTGATCACTTTTTGCCATTTCAGTAAATATCCCTTCCCTTATCATTCCGATAAGTCTTTTACCTGCGTCTGTGCTATAACTAAAAAAGGGAGTAACAAAATCAATAGACATATGGTTATGAAAAAGTTTGATTCCTGTTAACTTTTCAAGTTCATGACCTACTGTCATTTTACCAACTGCATGTGGACCAAAAATCATAATTAATTTCATAGATTACTTCCTTATTTTTCATTTTACTTATCACGTATTTGAGACGTGATAAATCAGCGTCTCTACGAACTAACCACTTATAACTAATCTGTTAAACCAACTCTCCTTATCCTTTCGATACACAGAAGGAGTTGCAATTTTGTAATCATAAAAAACAGTGATCTGTCCATCATATATAGTGATTACAGTAGCAAAATAAGACAATTTACTTTTATTTCTTCCTGTAATAAGCTCAATAGATCTTTTCTTATCAGGGAATAATAAAGCTTCTGCTAAAAATGATTTTATTCTCTCAGAGCATATTCTAACATCATCAGTGATCTCGATGAATTCTTCCTCAGATAATTTTTTAACATTGCCATCTTTAATAATAAAATCCGTCTTAGAAAATTTAATGGTGTTAATATTCTGAGTTTCTGACAATTGATTTTTAACGAAAGTTTTTAAAGAAATATTATCCATGTTCTTGGAAACATAGTTATTTTCATTATCTTTTCTATAAATATCAGCAGCCAAAAGTATCTCATCTTTCATTATATCATATTCGAAATTATTCCCTGACCCACAAGTAAATTCCTTTACCGCTGAAATATCAATGGGATCGACATCCTTTGAAATATTAGCAATTATTAGAGTATCTGCATTAACTTGAACAACATCTGTTACTTCCTTCTCGCTAATAGCAGTGTCCACATTTACAATCTTTTTGGGCTCAACTACTTTGTTATCAGCTATCACCGTAGAATGTTCTTTCAAAGAATAGAACCAGTGTTTTTTATCTCTGTAAGAATTTTTTCCAACGAAAACCCTGTAATCAGGGTAAAGAGTGAATTGCTTATCAAAAACCGTCAATTTTGTTGAGAAATATGCATCACCATCAAC
>WTAK01000315.1 GCA_013139625.1 Candidatus Delongbacteria bacterium
TTTTTTCCTATGATGAATGGTTGTATGATCTAAGAATAGATCCGAAAGAAGAATTCTTGCTTTATAATAAAGGAGAGAATGTATATAGAACAGATCTGAAAAATGTCAGTGATTTCCATTTTGAGAAAGATAAATGGAAGGATGTGTTCACCAAGGAAAAGAAAGGCAAGAAGAAGGATAAGAAAAAAGAGAAAAAAGAACCTTCAGAATTTTACACGGAAGATTTGAAGAACAAAGAGATCCCATTGTTAAATAAACCGGGATCCAATTACATAATCAAGCTGACTAAAGATCAAAAAGTATTCTATATGAACGAATTCAATGAGAGAATATTTCTCAGAAAGACAGATCTTCAAGCAAAAGATGATGAATTAATCATAGAGGTCAAAGGTGGTAAAATTAGTAACGTATCTTATTCAGATTCCACGGGGAGCATTTTTTATCTACAGGGAAATAAGATCAAGACCTTTGAAATGAAATCTAAGAAAATAAAAGAAACACCTGTTAAACTTAAGTATTCATTCGATCAGCAAGATATTTATATTAAAGTTTTTGATGAGATCCATACAGCTTTCAAGAGAAGATTTTACGATCCCAAGATGCATGATGTTGATTGGGATAAAATGGGAGAGAAATTTTCCAACTACCTGAATATTACACATAATGGTGAAAGTTTTAGTAGTATCATAGATGAAATGATAGGTGATGTAAATAGTTCACATACAGGTTATTATGCATTGAATAAACCAGAGGTACGATCCCTTCCAATCGCAACTATTGGTGCAGAATTTGATCTTATGAACAGATTGGAAAAAGGTTTGAAGTTCTCAAAGGTATATTACAGCTCTAAGCTCGCTACGGTTCATGGTATAAAAGCTGGAGATATATTACTTGAAGTGGATGGAGACATAATTGAAAGAGATACAGATATTGATTATTTATTCGTAAATAAAGTAGATGATAAAATTGAACTTAAGATCAAATCTAAAAATGAAGAAAAGCAGGTAAAGATAAAAGGTTTAGGAAGTGATTATGATCTAAAATATAAAGATTGGGTGAATGATAGAAGGATCAAGGTTGAAGAGCTATCCGGTGGTAAAGTAGGATATCTTCATATAAGATCTATGGACAATAAATCTTATGACACATTCATGGATGATCTTTTTGCTGAGAATTTCAATAAGGAAGCGTTGATAATTGATGTCAGATTTAATGGCGGTGGTCGTACTCATGATAAGCTGATAGAAGTATTAACAAAGAAACAATATGCGTTTAATAGTGTAAGATGGGATAAAGAGTATTTGAAAAAGAACCCGTCCAATATTTGGGACAAACCAAGTACAGTATTGATAAATGAACGATCTTTCTCTGATGCAGAGATATTTCCAAGTCTTTACAAGGATTTAAAAATAGGAAAGGTTATCGGTACACCTACAAGCGGGGATGTTATCGGAACACGCTCTTACAATCTTATAGATGGATCCAGTATGAGAATGCCTTTGGTGGGTTGGTGGAGATTGAATGGAGAGAATATGGAAGGGAATGGTACTCAACCTGATATCGTTGTCAACATTCCTTTCGAAGATAAGCTGAAGGATAATGATCTTCAGTTAAAAAGAGCAGTTGAAGAAATGCTGAAAGAAATTGATAATAAAAAATAGACAATGAAAATTATATCAAAATATATATCTAAAGAACATGCATTTCCGTTCTTCATGTCACTGGGTGTGATACTTTTCCTTTTTATCTTGAATATCGTAATGAAAATGATGACAAGGTTCGTTGGTAAAGGTTTAGATTTCGTGGTCATCTTGGAATTTTTCTATCTGAGCATGGGATGGATAATGGCTTTAGCTGTACCTATGTCTGTTCTGGTAGCAGCTTTAGTTGCTTATGGAAGATTGGCACAGGATAACGAATGGAGTGTTCTCCAGTCAGGAGGAGTTTCGATATATCAGCTTATGGCACCGGGATTAGCTTTAGCTATTTTGACAAGCTTCGGAATGATGTACTTTCACAATAATATCCTACCTGAAATGAATCATCAGAGTAAGATACTTAAACAGTCTATAACCAGAAAGAAACCATTGGCAGTGATCGAACCGGGAATTTTTGTAAATGATATACCGGGATTTGTTATCAAAGCAGAAACAGTTGATAACGAGAAGAATGAAATTTACAAAGTGGTAATCCTTGAAACTTCGATGAAAAATAAAGAAAGAAGAACAATCACTGCTGAAAAAGGTAATATTACTTACGAGCAGAATATAAAACGATATAAGATCGTTCTCTACGATGGCGAAATAGCGAACTTGGACCCAAAGAAGCCTGATGGTTACTTTAGATCTAAATTCTCAAGAATGGAGCTTTTAAAGGAGGTCCGCGGGATAGACTTTGAAGTTAAGGATAAAGGTCGGTACGGTGACAGAGAAAAAAGTGTTGATAGCCTCAGAGCAAAAATTACTAGATTAAAGAAAAAAAGAGCTTCTAAAATAGCAATTGCTCAAGTTGAAGTCGAATATTATAAAAAATATGCTTTATCATTTGCCTGCATAATAATGTTCTTGGTCGGAGCACCATTAGGATTAATGTCAGGCAGAGGTGGTATGGGAGCATCTATCTCAATGAGCTTTTTGATATTTACGATCTACTGGTTCTTTCTGATATCCGGAGAGGACTTGGCAGATAGGGGAAAGCTTGATTCTATGTGGGCAATGTGGAACGCAAATATAATCATCGGGATATTATCATTGTTTTTGATCCGCTTGGCTTCAAAAGGAACAAAAATGCATTTTGCATTTATAACAAATTCAATCGCCTGGGTAAAACGTAAATTCAAACAAACTAAATGATGCGTAAATTAGACAGATACATATTAAAAAAATTCTTTATTACTCTATTATTTGCAATGGTAGCAATGATAATGATCTATGTTATTATAGATCTTTTCGATCATTTGAATAAATTTCTTGATGCCAAAATGCCTTTGATGGGTTTTATTATTTATTATACTTTAAAAATACCTGAGATAATCTCACAGATATTCCCGATAGTAAGTTTTATGTCACTTCTTTTCACCTTGGGGAATCTATCAAAGTACCAAGAGATCGTTGCAATGATGACATCAGGGATAAGTCTTACAAGAATAGCTATACCTTTTATTATTACATGAATATTTCTCTCAGCTTTTCATTTTTATTTTTCTGAGATAGTATTACCGATAGCTTCCCGGAAGCACTATGAAGCACAGAAATTCTATTTGAAGAAAGGTCGAAAATTTACAAAGAAAAGAAATGAATATATCTACCAGGAAAAGAACAGTATTGTTTACATTAGTCATTACGATAATAGAAAGAAAATAGCTCAGGGTGTTTCCATACAAGGTATTAGCCATGGGAAGATCACTTTCAGACTTGATGCTGAGACCATGAAGTACAATAGCGAAAAATGGTTACTTTCAAATGTAACAAAGAGAAAATTTTTTCCAGATTCCACATCTTACAGGCACTTGGATTCTTTGTATATGCATCTTGATTTCAAGCCAACTGATATTAAGGAAATTGAATTAAAACCAGTGGAAATGGGCTGGTTCGAGCTTGATGAGTATATTTCATCGAAAAGGAAATTAGGCATTGATATGACCAAGTGGGAAGTTGAAAAAATGTCTAAGATATCTTATAGTCTTATCACACTTGTTCTTATTCTATTGGCAATACCACTGAGTACAGGTAGAGTGCGTAGCTCAACTTCAGTAAGTTTTGGAATCTCTATTGGAATTGCATTTGTGTATTATCTTCTTATAATCATGTTCAAAAATTGGGGTGCTGTAGGTACTTTAGATGTTGCTGTAGCAGCATGGACGCCTAATGTTATTTTTGGAACTATCGGGATCCTGTTGCTAAAATTCACAAAGTAGATATATGAAGCCGGTAATAATTAAAATATCGAATAAATTTGCACCTGAGAAAGAATATGTTTTCAATTTTATTTTTAAAGATATTCTCGGTATAAATATAGCGTTGATCAAAGAAGATAGGACTGATCATTTGATAGAACTTCCTAACGGTAAGTCTATTAAACTTCTGGATGACTTTTTTAACCATGCTTCAGAAGATTATATCAAACCTGAGAATATTCCTCATGATGTGAAGATGCTTAATTTTGGGCAAGTAGCTGAATTGCCAATCATTTTCGGTAGCGAACAGATATTTATAAACGATAACGATATTAAATGCGGATTTGATATTATTAGTTCGATTTTCTTTATGCTGAGTAGATGGGAAGAAGTGGCTATCACTGAGAAAGACGAACATGGAAGACTCCCGGGTAAATTAAGCTTGGCAGTGAAGAATAATTTCATAGACAGACCGATCGTTAATGAATATATACTTCTGCTTAGATCATTCATTGAAGAGCTTGATCCGACTGTGGTTATGAAAGAGAATGAAGGTAGGATAACTTTAACTTCAGATATTGATGACTTTAGAAAATACTCAAATTTTAATATATTTAAGAAATTAGCCGGTGATCTGCTCAAGAGGCATTCTCCGAAGATGTTCTACAGAAATTTTAGAGAATTCTGCATGAAGTTCCTACTCAACACAAAAGATCCATACGATACTTTTGAAGAGCTATTCGAACTTGCTGAACTGACTACAGAGCAACCAATATTTTTTATACCTACGGCAGCTAAATGTCAATTTGATACAGGTTGGTTCGCTAAGAACAAAGGAATTGTAAATACTGCTAAATTTATACAGGATAATGGGGGAGTGATCGGTCTGCATTATGGGTATGATTCTATGGGTTCAGTGGAAAAGATAAGAGCAGAGAAAGAACTCTTAGATAAGAAATTAAATGTCAAAGTTGATTCTGTCAGAGCTCATTTTCTCAGATTTAATGTTGAATATTCATTTGATGATCTTGTAAGTTCAGGAATCACTAAAGACTATTCTCTCGGTTACTCTAAATATGCAGGTTTCAGATGCGGTACGAGTTATCCATTTAAAGCATGGAATTTTAAAACCCGAAAGCCTTATGACATTGAAGTTCATCCATTGATCGTAATGGATGCTACGCTGAATTCTCACCAAGAGATGAGTAAGAATGAGATTGCTGCTGTTGTGAAGAAGTACAGGAATCTTGTAGGGAATTTTGGTGGGAATCTAGTTCTGCTGTTGCACAATTCATCACCTAAAGATGTATTTGAAGCGTTTAGAAAAGGGTTGAAATAGGGGCGTTATGAATAACGCCCGTACAT
>WTAK01000290.1 GCA_013139625.1 Candidatus Delongbacteria bacterium
CAAGATATTTACTGATGGGATCTCACTTCAAACTATCTCAGAGAAATAGAAAAGCCCCTTACAGCGGGGCTTTTAATATATTCATTTTTCTTGAGGAGGAAGTTAAATGAATGTAATGTTAATTACAATTCTTTAACCTCTATAAAAAATAAAAGTTCCAAAACTAATTAAATTATACTTCTTGATGGAGAATTTGAATCTGATATCCTTTGGCGGATAATTTCTTAGCAGCTCGTTCAGCACAATAAACCGACCGATGCCTTCCACCGGTACACCCAAAAGAAACCTGCATATTGCTATAATTCTTTTGAATATAAGCTTTTGCTGAAATTTCAACCATTGCGATACAGTCTTCGATAAATAGATCCACTGGATGATAATCAGAGAAAAAATCTTTGATAGGTTTATCTTTCCCTGTAAATTCTCTCAACTTTGGATCATGATGAGGATTAGGTAAGAATCTACAATCAAAAACATACCCGCCTCCATCTCCATGCTCATTCATAGGAATACCATTTTTTTGATACCCAAAAGAATAAATTGAGATCATCAGAGATTTTTTATCCAGTTTTTCCATCATCAATTCTCACATCTATTTAGAGTTCATCTTCTTAACCATGTTAGAAGCGATAGTCTCATAAATATTGTTTTTATCAGCAACAGCATACGGTATACTATTTTCACCGGAAGTCATTATCTGGTCTATTATTGGGACTTGACCAAGAAGTTCAAAATTCTTTTGTTCCGCATATTTTTTTGCTCCGCTATCACCGAAAATGTAATGCTTCTTATCACAGCTATCACATACAAAATATGACATATTTTCTACGATTCCAAGAACATTTACATTTACTTTTTGGAACATATCAATTGCTTTCCTAACATCAATAAGTGACATTTCCTGCGGAGTTGATACTGCAACTACCCAGTCAACTTTAAGTGATTGTACAATAGAAAGTTGAATGTCACCCGTTCCAGGAGGAAGGTCAAGGATGAAATAGTCGATATCTCCCCAATTCACATCAGTTATCATTTGTGTTACAGCAGAATGAACTAACGGACCTCGCCATATAGTTGCTCTTTCTGGATCTACAAGATTACCGATAGACATTGTTTTTACACCGTGAGCTTCAAGTGGATTCATTTTTTTATCCGTAACAGTAACGTCACCGATCTTTGTTCCAAACATCTTGGCAATAGATGGGCCAAAAATATCGGCATCTAACAAACCGACTTTATAGCCAAGTTTTGATAATGCTACAGCTACATTTGCAGCTATTGTAGATTTACCAACACCGCCTTTACCACTGGCAATACCGATGATATTTTTTGCGCTTGGCAATAAGTGTTTGTATTCTACAGGTTTTGTTTTGTGTTGTTTTGTGTTGTTTTGTGTTGGTGTTTCACTTGTTGAACAAGATGAACATCCTTCTGTTGAGCATCCGTCTGACATGATTTTTACCTCTTTTTTATTTTAAATTTAACTAATTTACTCATCTTATTTTATGACAAATGATATTATTTAGCAATTAAACTAAGTTTTATCTTAAGTTGTTGCTATTTCGAGTGGGAATGTAAAAGTTTTATTGAGAAAAATCAAATGATTACATGTTAAAGTTTAATAATATTATATTATTGACTTAGAACATAAAAAATAATATTATGCAAGCAACGAACAAAAAACAATAGGAGACAAAAATGAAGAAATTAATAATGTTGATGTTGGTTCTAAGTTTAACAATGGTTTTTGCAATACCTCTACCAACAAAGGTCGTATTCAAAGTAAATACCGGGGATAAGGAATTAGATGTTACTTTGTCTCAGTTTAATGTTGAAGCAAACTTAAGCATTAAGACTTTCAATACAGAAATGACAACAAACTATAAAGTGACAGAAAAAAAACTTGATATGCTAAGAGTTAAGAGCAGGATGCAACCTTCAGAGATCTACATGGCTTTGGAATTATCAAAGACCTCAGGCAAACCAATGGGAGATGTGATAATCTCTTACAGAAAGAACAAAGATAAAGGTTGGGGTAATATTGCGAAGGGTCTAGGTGTAAAACCCGGTTCGAAGGAATTCAAAGCATTGAAAAAAAAGATCAGAAAAAGAGAAATGATTAAGAAAGAGAAAAAATTACAAAAGAAAGAGAAGAAGCAAATAAAGAACAAGCTTGAGAAACCTAAGAAAAACAAGATGAAAAATAAAAAAGAAAGCAAAGGCAAGAAATAAGGAATGCATGCCTGCATTCGGTACGGGATCAGATTTTGTAGGGGACGCAGGAATGCGTCCCTTTTTGATTTATAATATATTTTTCATTATTTTTTGAAAAAAAGGATTTTATTTTCAAGCTATTTATTGTATTTTACAAGATACTATTAAAAGTATAACATACTAATTTATTATTAATACTACGGAGGTAGGATATAATGTTAAGTATATTACCTAAGAAAGAAATAGCAAAGATAGTAGAATGGATGCAGAAGACTTTTACAAAAACAAAGCAGTCGAAAGTTATTGTAGGTCTATCTGGAGGACTTGATTCTGCAGTTGTGGCATATCTTGCAGAAAGAGCATTTGGTCCAAAAAATATTATTTGTGTTAAATTGCCTTATAAAACCAGTAGTGGCTCATCAATCATTGATGCTGATAAAGTAGTAAAGTTGCTGGGTGTAGAACCTAGAGAAATAGATATAACATACATGGCTGATTCATTCGTGGATAAAGACGATGATATAGATCCAACAAGATTCGGTAATATTTTAGCAAGGATCAGAATGATAATACTTTTTGATATCGCAGCTGAGAATAATGGAATTGTATTGGGAACAAGTAATAAAAGTGAACTTCTTTTGGGTTATGGTACATTACACGGAGATCTTGCATCAATAATGAACCCTATAGCCAGATACTACAAATCTCAAATAAGATTATTGGCAGAACATCTTGATGTTCCAAGTGTGATAATCGAAAAAACTCCTTCTGCTGACTTATTTGCAGGTCAAACCGATGAACAAGATCTAGGATTCACTTATAAGCAAGCTGATGAAATTATGTATTCTATCTTCGATGAGAAGAATAGCAAAATCAAAACAACCAATCTTGGCTATGATATGGATGATATTAATGAAGTGCTGGATAGGGTCGAAGCTAATAAATTCAAAGGTGAAGTTCCTTACAAATATAATTCGAAGTAGTTTTTTATTCACTGATACGGAAGAAAATGAAACATAAAGCACTTTTTTTAGATCGAGATGGAACGATCAATGTCGATACAGATTACTTATATAAAATTGAAGATTTTCAATTTGAGAAGAATGTCCCTGAGACTTTAAAATATTTCTTCGATCAGGGCTATAAGCTCATTGTTATTACAAATCAGTCAGGTATAGCTAGAGGTTACTATACTGAAGATGATCTAAAAAAATTACACAATCACATACAGGAAGAAGCAAAGAAGTTTGGATTTTATTTCACAGATTTTTATTATTGTCCACATCACAAGGATGGGACGGTCGAAAAGTATGCAATTGACTGTGAATGTAGAAAACCAAAAACATTTTTATTGAAAAAAGCAGCAAAGGGTCACTATTTGACACTGTTAGGGTCTTACTTTATTGGTGATAAGCCTGCGGATATGAAATTAGGTCGCAAAATGGGTCTTACAACAATACTCGTTAGTTCGGGTTACGGAAAGGAAACCGTAAAGACTTGCAAAGAGCACGATCATTATATCCGAGACTTTTCAGAACTAAGACAAATAATAAAGTAAGGAGAAAAATCATGGCAGAGATCACAAGAAACTCAAAAGAGAATTATCTGGAAATCTATGAAGGTTTTCACAAAAGTAAGTTCAGAGACGAAATGGAATATATTCCGGTGCAAAATTCGGAATACGATCTCATTAAGGATAAGAAGAAGATCACAGGTGTCAAGCTGAATAACTTTTTCGAGACAATAGAGTTAGCTTCATATCATGCCGAAAATGAGATGAAAAAAATTCTTGAAAGAAGGCAGTATAAGAGCCTTTACACAGGTAGTTTCTTGCAAATAAGTGAGCAAAGGCAAGGGTTTCATCTGAACATTGGAAATTCAAGACCTGATTTCTTGGTAAAAATACCTTCGATAGGTAAGATCTTTATTGATGTAAAATGCAGGAAAATGTTCGAAGTTGCTCTTAAAGAGGAGGAAAGCTTCAAGTTCTTTAGCTTAAACAAAGATGAAATAATTGAGTTGAATGACATACAAAAGGACATTGACATACCTGTTTGGATAGCGATCAAAGACTTTACAAACTACAAAAAAGATAAAAATACCTTCCCTGATAATAAATTTTACATTGCACCGGTAAGTTTGATCTATAAATTTATTAAGAGATTGAACTCAAAAGCAGGAAAAAGAAATGGATTGTTCTATTCTTACAAGATCCCTGTGGAGTTATTTACATGTACGAATACAATATCATCATTGGATTTTGACAAAAAACTGGATAGAGATCAATTAAAATTGTCAACTAACTTAATGTTGAACTCTCTAGATGAGATAAAATCAGTTATAACGGAAGTACTTTCAAAAGAAAAAACCTATAAAACATACTTGCCTTACATCTTAAGTGGATATTATTCAGCAGATTCTAAAATTTCTAAATTCGTAGGAGCTTTATCTTATTTGACACCGCAAGATATAAATTCTGTTCTATGGACTATGATTGCTGATAAAGAGGTCATATACACAAAAGGAAAACCTTTAGAAATATCTAAGGAAGGTATAAAAAAGTAGCTCGGAGATAAATGGTCTTAAGAAGATACATATTCATGATCTTGATTATATCATTTTCTGTATTGCTGGGAGAAAGTAAGACTCTACATGCTTCTTCCTATTCAAATCCTGATACAACGATCTTCTATTACGCTGAATTTGTTGATTTTGATAACCTAGGGCAGAAAATATACTTAACTGAAAATGCAAGGTTAGAATATAAAAATGTTTCGTTTTCAGCATATCGGATAATTCTCGACATGAAAGAAAATACTGTTTCAGCGATCCAAAAAGAAGATACGGTGTTTTCAAAGCTGGAACCCGGCAAGATCGATTCAATTCTCGTAACAGGAAAACCTACGATCACCGAGAATAAAGAGACTATTGAAGGTACATATATGCTATATGACCTTGATACTAAGCAAGGGATAGTTCATAATGCCAGAACTGTGATGAAAAGTGCCAAGCTCGAAGATAATACTTTTTTTCATACGGAAAGTATGATAAAGCTTGATAATGACGATATTCATGGTACAAATGCTATTATTTCAAGCTGTAACTTAGATCACCCACATTATTATTTTAAAGCTGATAGTGTAATAGTTACAAAAGATAATTGGGTTTATGCAAAACCGATATCATTATATTTTGGCAATGTCCCGGTGGCTTGGTTCCCATATATTCTCTACAAGAAAAACAAAGGTCGTAATTCAGGTTTTATACTACCATCCTACTACTACAGCAGTTCAAAGGGTAATAGTTTTAAGCATCTTGGATATTTCTGGGATATGTCAGATTATACGGACTACACTATAATGGCGGATTACTACGATAATTACGGCTACTTGGTAAATCAAACATTCAGATACAAGAACAGATACACTATCAAAGGTCATATTAATGCAGATCTTACAAATGATTACGAAAGTATGAATTGGAGGATCAGAGGTACGCATCGCCATCAAATTACTCCGACAATGTCGCTGAATGGAGTAGCTGACTATATAACAAAAACATCTCTCATCAGAGATCTCGGAGAAACAAGCTATGATCGAATGCAAAACAAGCTTACTTCGAGTGGACAATTTAGCAAAAGATGGAGAAATACAGGTGATAATCTTACATTAATGTCATCTTACACACAATATGTTGATACAGCTATTGTAAAATATCAGTTTCCATCAGTGAACTTCAGTTTACGTGGTAGAAAACCTTTCTCGGATATGGAAAATGCACCTTCAATGATCAGAAAATTCCAGATAGGTGGAACATTAAGATCGTCTAGGAGTGTAGATATTTATGATGATATGAATATTTTTACAGATAACACCAGTTCTTCTATAAATCTAAATGAAAATACCAGCCTTGGAAATTTCAGAGTAGGATCGAGCCAGAGTTTCCTTGCTAATAATTACAAAGATAAGCATTATACCGAATCAGAAATAGATAGTATGACAACATACCAGAATGTTGATTCAACATTCGAAAATTATGGTATCAAGACAGCGTCGTATTTGCAGTATAATCATAAATTATTTAGGCATATCAGTATTCGTGAATCTTTTAATTATAGGCACGATGTTGCTTTTAAATATTACGATGATGATATTACGAATAAAGATTATAGCGATATTCCGGATATAATCAGTGGGAACTTATCAAGATCAACTTACGATGTAAGTATTTCTGCAAATACAAGTATATACGGAATTTTTCAACCAGAGATATTTGCACTTAAAAAAATAAGACATACTATATCTCCCGCAATCTCAATGTCCTATAAACCTGATTTTTCAAAGGATAAGTACGGTTATTTTATCAATGAATCAATATTAGACACTGTTATTACGGGTTCACCTCCTGATACAATCATTGTATTAAAAACAAAACAGACAGATATTTTTGCTCCTTCAATGGCAGGTAGTACTCCTTCAGGTGAATCGGCCACGTTGCATTATTCATTAAAGAATATTTTAGATGCTAAGATAGACTATGGTGAAATAGAGAGATCAAGAACACTATTTAATATTGATATGAGTGGGTCTTATAATTTTGCAGCTGACAGTAATAAAATGTCAGTAATAAATATAAGGTTTTATTCAACACTATATAATGGGGACTTATTATATGATAATATTAGTTTAACAGTAAAAGTTAATGCTTCAGCTGTAACGACTCCTTATGATAAGGCCGGAAATTATATTAATCCGAATTTTGATTTTTGGAATAAAAATCCTTTCAGGACAGAGAGCTGGAGAGCAGATTATTCACTTGCAGTGCCGATCAATTTTAAAGGAATATTCTCGAAGGATATAAAGATCTTCGAGGAAAGTGAGCCTGAATTAGACATTGTTCCTCTGAGTAATAATAATTTCACAAGTATGTCCTACGATATCAAAGGTAACTTGAGTTTCAGAGAAAACTATGATTCTGAGGATCGTTATTCCAAGAATTTCTATATGACACTTTCAGGCAAGATCAAGCCGACAGAGAATTGGCTCATAGAATATAGTTCGACGATAAATTTCCTAACTCCGAGGAAATTGACTTCTACTAGGATCAAAATCAGAAGAGAAATGCATTGCTGGCAGGGAGAATTTGAGTGGGATATGTTCTCGAAAGGTTTTAAGCTGTTAATAAACACGAAAAGCAGTATCTTTTCGGATATTAAATTTGATAAGGACACTCGTGTCCGTAAATGGTAACCTGTAGGGGACGGTTTCTAACCGTCCCCAAAACGAAACAAGGAACGATACAATGTCACATTTTATTATAGGAACAGCAGGTCATATTGACCACGGTAAAACATCGCTTGTTAAAGCTTTGACAGGTATGGATACCGATGTTCTTAAAGAAGAGAAAGAAAGAAATATCACTATTGATATCGGTTTTGCTTTTCTAGGAGATGACATAACGATCATTGATGTTCCGGGGCATGAAAAATTCATTAAGAACATGGTTGCCGGTGTATCAACAATCGATTTTGTTCTCTTTGTAATTGCAGCAGATGATGGAGTTATGCCTCAAACCAGAGAGCATTTGGATATACTTAACCTTCTTCAGATCAAAGATGGTATGGTTGTGGTGACTAAGTCGGATATGGTCGAGGAAGAATGGTTAGAATTGGTCACAGAGGAGATCAAAGAGTATTTGCAAGGGACTTTCTTGGAAGGTTCTCCGGTAGTAACAGTAGATTCTCTGAGCAGAAAAGGTATTGATACAGTTCTTGAGATTATTAATGAAAAGAAGCAGAGTAAAGTCGAAAGAGTTGACAAAGGGATCTTCAAGCTTCCTATAGACAGAGTTTTTACAATGAAAGGTTTCGGGACGATCATTACAGGAACTATCCTTTCCGGAGATGTGAAGGAAGGTGAAACATTGTCACTTCAGCCGAAAGGGATCAATGTTCGTGTTAAAGGTCTTCAGAGCCATGGTCATAAGCAACCCGAGCTGACAAGCGGAGACAGGGCTGCTATAAATCTTCACGGAGTCAGCGTTGACGATATTGTCAGAGGTGATATCTTAGTTTCTACAGGTTATCTTGAACCGACATATATTTTTAACGGAAAACTTTATCTATTGAGCACTGCAAAAGAGCTGAAGAACAGAGCAAGGGTTAGGATTCACGCAGGGACTAATGAAATTTTCGGCAGAGTTGTTCTTTTGGACAAGGAAAAACTAGAACCCGGTACAGAAGCTTTAGTCGAGATCAGACTTGAAGAAGAGATGAATTTATCTCCGGGTGAAAGATTTGTAATTCGGTCATATTCTCCACAGGTAACGATAGGTGGAGGTCAAATATTAACTACGTTAAAGAAAAAAGGTAAAAGATTTGATAAAGAAAAGATAGCTCTGTTGAAAGAACTCGAAAAAGGTGATCCTCAGGAATTGGTTGAAGAAATTTTATTGAGTTCTAAGTACGAACCATTTGTTCCGAGTGATATTTCTAAAAAGTTAGCAAAGACCGATGATGAAACATTGAAAATGCTAGAGAATTTGATCTCGCAGGATAAGATCCTTGTAATCGGAAAGGGAAATAAGAAAGTATATTTCCACAATAGGAATATAGAAGCTACAATATCTAAGATAAACACTGTATTAGATGAATTTCATGAGAAGAATCCGTACAGACAGGGAATTTCCAAAGAAGATCTAAGAACAAAGATATCTCAAGCTTTCAATCAAATTGTATTTGATTTCATACTGAAGAAAGCTGAAGCAGATGAATTAATTCAGATATCTCAGAATGTTATTACTAAGAAAGGTTTTGAAATTCAGCTCAATGATGAAATGAAGAAGAAGCTTGATACTTTCCTTGAAGTCCTCGATGAAAATAGATTTAAACCACCTGTAATTAAAACTATAGCCGAGCAAATTCCGATGATCGAAAGAGATGCCAGAGAGTTGGCAGGAATGCTGATGTTCACGGGTAAGATCATTAAATTATCAGAAGGTCTTTTGATCTCTAAAGCTATGTTAGAGGAAGGGAAAAAGCTTGTTTCTGCTAAGATGAAAGGTGTCGGTCAGATGAAGCTCGGTGAAATTTCAGAGCTTTTAGGCAGTTCAAGGAAGTATGTAGTTCCACTGATGGAGTATCTAGATAAGGTTGGGTTTACGGAAAGAGACGGGGATTATCGGAAGATTCGGTAATATTTGACAAAAGACTAAATAATTGTTATATTGGGCATTCAATTAATGTTGAACTCGGTTCGGATGGAATATTCTTGCTGGGCAACGATTAAAAAACAAGGAGATACAAATGTTAAGCAAAGAAGCTAAGGCAGGAATCGTAAAGAAGTACGGTGGAACAGAACAAGACACCGGAAAAGCTGAAGTACAGATCGTTATCATGACAACAAGAGTAAAAGAGTTGACTGAACACTTGAAGATCAATAAGAAAGACAATCACTCAAGAAGAGGTATGAGATTGTTACTTGGTAAAAGAGGTAGATTGTTAAAGTTTTTAAAGAAAAAAGATATTGCAAGATATAGAATTTTGATAGCTGATCTTAATATTAAAGACAAATACTAAGATTAAGTTTATAGAAAGTAAAAACCCCGAAAATTCGGGGTTTTTTTATTTTATCGAGTTTGTTTTCTTTACCTGTAAAGATTTATCATATCATCTTTCCAGCTTTGGTAGGTCTTATAGTAACGATTACTTCCATTAAGTTCATCTATTTTATTCATCTCAGAAGTATTAGCCTCAACAAAGATCGCTGTATCAGGGTATGCTGAATAATTGAAGCTTATTGTGTCTCCAATACTGGCATCGTTTACATTTCTTATGTAAATCAGAGTATCCGATCCTTCGGTATATCGGATAAAAATCTCATTGCTAATATTATCCCATTTAGCAGCATAAAGATTTGAATCATTATTTAGATTCTGAAGATATAAAGTATCACCACCATTTTCCTCGAAAATAAATAGAGTATTCGCAGAATAGGATGTATCTCCGAGAGAAACACCATTTCTATATGGGAAAGACGAATATCTGGTTTTTACTAAAACGGCATTAGTATCAAGTGATTGGTATACTTCATACACAGAATTATTTTCGGAGTAGATCGAAAGCATATCCTCATCTACTTCCGGAGTACATGACCATAGAAGCAATAGTGAGAAGGCAGTGAGAATTAAAATTTTTATTTTCATGATTTTATCCTTTTTTTATTTTTTATTCCCTTCCAGTCGAACACATAGGTTCGACCTTACATTGTCCCCATTACCCTTCGTGTCTCTGTGGCTTTGTGAGAACTTTTACTTTATTTCAATTAGTTCTGAGAATAGATTGGCATCTTTTTTTATCAGTTCAGAGCAACCGATAATACTTTTAATAGAGTTATCATTAAATTTTTTCAACTGACCTGCCGTATCTCTGATATCCTGCTGAGTTGTTTCAAGAATCTCATCAATAGTCTTCTCAACTCTTTCCTTTTTCTCTCCGGCCAAATAATCATTTCTGGCTTTAATACCTTTTCCATTTGGACTTTGAAGAGGATCAAATGCGGAGTAAGCACCAATTTTGATATTATCAAATGTATCATTGTCTATTTGGAATTTACTGATATGCTCGGAAATTCCTTCATAAGCTTCATAAGTCTGCTTAACGTTAGGATCTCTATAACTGGAGTAAGTCATGATTCCACTTACAGGATTAAGCGAAACCCATGCACCATACGCTCCACCCAGTATTCTGATCTTATTGAATAAATAATCTGAGGAAAGATAGTTCTTTAAAACTTCTATCTTTCCGGAGTATTTAAAGTCTTTATCGAAAAATTTAGCACCTGTGGATGCAAAAACTACATCGGAAGAAGTTAGAAATGCTTCACCCGGCTTAAATTCATCAAATTTAATGTCGATTTTTTCCACCGGTGTTGTATCAAATATATTTAATATCTCTTCAGCATTGTTTTTAACAATTTCAATTCCTTCTTTATCAGAAGTAATATTAATGATCAAATTATCCTTTCTGAACATTAGATCTTTGATAAGTTTCATTTTTTCAATAAGTTCGTCGAATAATGAATCAAAATTATCACTTACTTCTTTATATTTAAAATATGCAGTCAAACCCTTAACATATTCAATATATTTTCCCTGCTTATTCAAATTTGCACTTATTCGATGCAATGCGTATTGGTAACCTTCAGATTTTA
>WTAK01000058.1 GCA_013139625.1 Candidatus Delongbacteria bacterium
GCTTGTGGTCTAAAATCTACAGCTTTTGCTCCATATATAGTTTTAGCTACTTTTTCGATCTTTGCAACAACACCTTCATTCCAGTCATACAATGGTGTAAATTCATTATGGCATTTATCAACAACATCAACAACAGTTTTAGCTAAATCTATTCCACCTTCACCGCCATCCAACCATACGTTAGCCACTTCAACACGGACCATCATTGAATCGACCCAATCTTTAACTATCCTGATCTCTTCGTCTGTATCAGTATGAAATCTATTAATAGCAACTACTGAACATAAGTTAAAATGAGACATGTTTTCTAGGTGTTTCTCTAAATTAACTAATCCTTTCCTAACTGCATCGGTATTTTCAATTGTAAGTTCTTTTAATTTTGCACCACCGTGAAATTTTAAAGCTCTTATAGTAGCAACAAGCACAACTGCACTCGGGCTTAAACCTGCAGAAACACATTTAATATCAAAGAATTTCTCAGCTCCAAGATCAAATCCAAAACCAGCTTCCGTTACAACATAATCACTAAGAGATAACCCCATTCTGGTTGCAATTACTGAATTTGTTCCCTGAGCTATATTTGCGAATGGTCCACCGTGAATAATCGCAGGATTCCCGCCAATAGTTTGAACTAAATTTGGTTTAACAGCGTCTTTCAATAATGCCGCCATAGCTCCATTTACATTTAAATCTTTTGCAAAGATAGGTTTCTTTGAACGGGTATAACCAACATATATTTCACCTAGTTTTCTCTTGAGATCTGCCAGATCATTGGCTAAACATAAAGCTGCCATAACTTCAGATGCTGCAGTTATATCAAAACCTGTTTCTCTTGGAATACCGCCCTTTGATCCACCAAGACCAATAACGATATCACGCAATGATCTATCATTCATATCCATTACTCTTCGCCAACTGATAGTTCTTGGATCAAGGTCTAAATTATTCTTTTTAGTCTGAATTTCATTATCAATTACAGCCGCAAGTAAATTATGTGCTTTTTCAACTGCATTAAGATCACCTGTAAAATGAAGGTTGATATCTTCCATCGGTAAAACCTGAGCTTGTCCACCACCTGCAGCTCCACCTTTGATGCCAAAGACAGGACCTAAAGATGGTTCTCTGAGAACAACTGTAGTCTTCTTACCTATTAAATTTAATGCCTGGCTTAGACCTATTGAAACTGTTGTCTTACCTTCTCCGGCAGGAGTTGGTGTGATCGCGGAAACCAGGATCAACTTACTCTTATTAACTTTTTCCAGATCTATCAAGCTTAAAGGAAGTTTTGCCTTATACTTTCCGTAATATTCCAGATCATCTTCTTTTATGTTCAGTTTTTGAGCTATCTTTGAGATATGCTCGATCTTGGCTGCCTTAGCAATTTCAATATCAGTTTTCATTTTTTATCTCCTAAAATTTAAAAGTCATTCATTCTTTATGGTAAGACTATTTATACATTCTAAGAACATACTAATAAAAATGCCAATTTTCAAGACAAATATTGCTATATACAATTAATTAAATATTTTAAAGCTGAGAACAAGTATATTTTACCTACTTCATTTTATCGGAGATCATTCCTTTTACTTTTTCAACAATAGAATCTATCGTTAATTCTTTAGGATAAACAGCATCAAGAAAATCAACTTTTACCTTGGTGAAAGGTTTTGGAAAGATCGATCCTGTGGATAATGCCGCATAGGCTCCATTGATAGCAACGGGAACAATAGGAACATCCAGTTCTTTACTTAGGATAGCAAATGTCTTTTTAAATTCTCCAATCTCCCCTGTCTTTGTTCTTGTTCCTTCCGGGAAAATAATAATATTCTTTTTCATCTTTAGAACTTCAGCCATCTTTTGGATCGAACCTTTAAGATCTTTGGTTATATCCATCACTATCACATTATTCCTTTTAGCCATAGCCTTAAATAACCAATTCTTAACGTGTTTTTTCTTAGCATAAAAATAAGTATTTTTCATTATCTTTCTGCTGATAACAGACGATACAAATAGTCCATCAATAAAACTTTGATGATTAGGTGCTATAATAAAAGGTCCTTCAGGTAAATTCTTGCATCCTTTTGTTTTAAATCTGAAATATATCTTCAATATTCTTTTAGATAAACTTTTAATAAAATTTTGAGTAAACCATGATTTCGGTAGTTTTACATTAACTTTCTCCTTTAGCGTAGCAGTCCAGTTGATACTTTCGAATTTATGCCAAAGTTTATGATCTTTAATGTGATCTACGATCTCTTTTACCGATGGAAAATTGAATAATTTCTCTTCGTCTATCTTGACACCAAAAGTCTGCTCTATAAAGCTAAGGAAGCCCAGTTTACCCAAAGAATCCAGCCCAAGATCATAGTCAATATGGTGATCAGGATATACATCCATATCAATTTGGCTTTCTAAATAAGTCTTTACTGCATGATATTCTTCGCAGTCAGGTTGCTCCATCTTTGATCTGTCAATTTCAGGTTTGTTGATCAATTCAGGTAACTTAAATCTTTGTATCTTACTTAACCTTGTCCTAGGAATTTCATCTTTAGAAATAGTAAACTTACTTATTCTTTTGTACGAACTCAATGCTTCATTAAACTTGGGCAGTATTTCATCCTTGAAATATCCGTCAATATCTTTAACACCTTTCTCTGAAAAACCTTGAAAATTAGGCACGATAACAGCGTGAAGTTTTTCTTCGTACATTAGCACAGCAGCCTCTTTAACGAATGAAGATAGTTTCTCAAGTTTTATTTCAAGCTCTACAGGGTTTATATTCTTTCCATTGGATAATACTATTATCTCTTTTGTTCTGCCTGTGATCCTCAAGAAACCTTTGTTATCAATAGTACCGATATCTCCTGTATATAACCATCCATCTTTGAGAACGGCAGCTGTCTCTTCAGGTCTATTATAATAACCTTTCATAATATTTGGACCTTTAGCTACGACTTCACCATTCCTGATCTCCATCGTAACACCGGGTAAAGCTTGACCTGCTGATCCAATTTTGATCTTTCCGGGTCTTGTGAATGTTATCATAGGTGCGGATTCTGTCATTCCGAAACCTTCAAGAACATCTAAACCGATAGTAACAAAGAAATTACCAACTTCTTTATTCAGTGCTGCACCACCGGAAATAAAAGTCTCAATATGACCACCTAAACCTTGATGCACTTTCTTAAATATAATTTGTCCTAATTTCTTGCTTCCAATTAGATTTACGACCTTGTATAAGTTCTTTGCTAAAAAACTAGCATCGATCTTAGCCTTGATCCCTCTATAAAGTAATTCATAAAATCTTGGCACACCGACTACAATATTCACTTCATTGTCTTTCAGTGTTTGCTTTACATCTTCAGACTGCATAGTAGGTGACATTGCAATACTACCTCCTGAGGATAATGGAGCCATCATAGTACCTGCTAAAGGAAATATATGATGCAAAGGCAATAGCATTAAAGTTTGTTTATCAGGAGTAAATATAGGAACATTTTTTGTAACTCCGTCAAGATTTGCAATTAAGTTCTTGTATGATAGCATTACACCCTTGGGGCTTCCAGTTGTACCTGATGTATAAATTATTACTGCTGTTGTTTCAGTATCTTCATTTATTGTTAATTTTGTTTCTGAATTTTCTTCTGAAAGTTTAACTTCATCAAAGTTAATTGATTCTATTTTATAATCTAATTTCTCTACGATCTTTGCAAAGTTCTCTTTTAATCCATTGCTGTAAAATATCAGTTCAGGTTTACAATCATTTAAAATATATGTAACATCATCTACTGATGACATAAAATCAACAGGTACAACGATACAATCATTCTTCCATCCAGAATAGAAAGAATATATCCACTCTACCGTATTCTCCGAAAATATTGCGATCTTTTTGTATTTTTTATCGTTATAAAGCTTTGAGAATTTATCTACATTTTCCAAGAGCCCTTTATAGCTAATCTTGCTTTCTTTTGTTATTAGAGCAATTTTATCTAAATGTTTTGTGTTTATCATCTTACTTACCTTTTCTAAGTTGTTTAGAAATAATTTTCCAACGATAAAATACCTTTTTTATTCCTAAAAAGCAAAATGTATTATGGAAATATTCTATATGAAAAAAGACGCTCAGTGAGCGTCTTTTAAAAGAAGATTAGTTCTATTTAAACTACTTTATCAGAATTGACTTATTGAATTTCTGAAAACCATCTGCCTTCATCTGATAGTAATACATACCTGACGGAAGATAAGATGCGTCAAATACTACTGAATATTTACCTGCTGTTTTATGATCATTCACCAACTCTTTAACGAGCATTCCTGAGTTGTTATAGACCATTACCTCAACCTTACAATCATTTATAATCTCATATTCAATTGTTGTTGTAGGATTGAAAGGATTTGGATAGTTCTGGTAAAGCGTTGTTGTATGAGGAATACTACTCTCGATACCTGTATCCTCCACTACTGTGACAGTTAAAATATAAATATCACTTAGTTCCTTTGATTCTCCATCATCAACCTGCACATATACTGATAGATCACCTAAAAATCCCACATCAGATGTAATTGTATTTCCACTTATGCTGTAGTTTGCGCTGTCAAGAACAGTTAAAGTAAATGTGTCGTTATCAGGATCCGTTACAATCAAACTATCAACTACGATCTCTAAAGGTTTTTCTTCTACGACAGAAAGTACCATCTGTCCTGTGATAACAGGTGCATCATTTACTGGATTAATAGTAACTGTAAGGTCATAAGGAGCACTTGCTAATTTTGCAACTCCATCATTCACTGTAACTGTAACAGTTAGATCTCCATAATAGTTTGAATCAGGTGTAATTATATTACTTTCTACAGTATAATCCATGC
>WTAK01000330.1 GCA_013139625.1 Candidatus Delongbacteria bacterium
CAAATAAATAATCGCTAAAAAAATCTGCAAATCCTTCAGCTATAATATTACTTATTCCATCATTCAGCAGATCATTTTTACCTTTAAGACTGAAATCATGTAGTGCATGCCCTGTTTCATGTAATAATACATCAAATTCATTATATCGGTTCTGTACATTAGCAAGAACTCTGATATCGACTTTTGGATCTATTGTAAATAAATATCCCCATTCAGATTTGTTTTTTCTTGGGAAAATATCATAAGTTACATTATTCTTTGAAATATCAAATCCGAACTTCAAGTAAAGATCTTTTATGTGTTTATAATATTCTGTCATATCAACTTCAGTATTCATAAGTGGAGCTATTTTTGAGTTCAGATAGTTATTATCCCAAGGCTCTAGCTTAGGGGTCTTTAAATACTTTACTGCGTACTCATTTCTAGTTTTCTTCAACTTATCGGCCATGCTTCTAACATCGTCTTTCCAAGTATTAAAAGTATTAAAATCAAGTTCAGATTCCTTCAACTTATATTCAACGAAATTATTTGATCCTGCAAGCTTAGCATATTCTTTTCTTAAATTAACAAGCTCGATAAACCCATTATCAACTAAAGGCTTATTCACTTGAGATAAAGCATGAAAAGCTTTCTTTCTGTTAGCTTTACTATCATCCTCTCGAAGTATTCTAAATATTTCAACTAAAGATATCTCTTCCCCGTCAATCTTATTTCTATGTTTATTATTCACACCGGATAGTTTCATGGTTACTTGCTGGATCCTTTTATCAAGCTCATTTAATTCCTCTGATAAGTGATAAGGCTCAAACCCTTTCTTAAGCAAATCTACTCTTCTTCTATCGAGAGGCGAAAGATCTTTCTGAAGCAGTTCATTTATTACTTCATAGTTTTTCTTACTTTTCAGGATATTTATAATTTTATCATACGATTTCTCAATACCGAAATCATACCCCGCAGTATATTTCACCCAATTTAATTCACTGAATTTTTTTGATGTTTTATCTAACTTCTTCCCAATATTTATTGCTTTAGTGATCTTATCCATAATGAACTCCTTTGTTTATCGCACAAGTATAATATTACTAAGTATTTTAGAAAAATAACTCAAATAATAATTATTGCAACGACAAAAAGATATTTATTCTGGGGAGTTAAAGAGTTTTTAAGCTTTTCCCGTATTACTCTTGAGATCTGGATATAATTTTTTAACACACTCGGGACATAAACTATGACTAAAAGTAGCATCCGATTTCTTTTCGATACAAATTTCTACTTCATTCCATTTTCCATCATCGTCTCTGATCTGTTTGCATGAAGAACAAATCGGGAATATACCTTCTAGAATCTTTACTTCTTTTATAGCTTTCTCTAATTCAATATTTTTTTCTTGAATTTCTTTTTCTGCTTGCTCCAGCTTTTCCAAAGTATCAAAAAAAGATTTTGCAGGCAAAGGAAAAATAATTATCGGGATAATTACAGGTAGAATAATTTCATACCACTGAATATCACCTTGGAATATTAGTAGCGTACAAGAAGTAACACTCAAAGCGATCAAAATTATTACAAGAGTTAAAAGATATGCTGATTTTGCAGTACCATATTTATTTACAATTTTTTGAAACATAAACTCTCCTTAGTAAATTCGCAATAGCTACAATTTATACTCAAATAAATAATAAAAGTGTGACCTATATCACACTTTGTAAAATAAATGTTAATTGATCCCTAAGATCTCTTTAGCCTTTGAGATATCTGTTTCATTGACAAGTAATTTAACACCTTTGATAAATGTCTGCCCCAATCCTAAGCCGCCAACATCATCAGCTTGAAGGATAGAAGGTATTTCATTAGTCATCAATAGCTCTTTTGCCATCTCAGCTTCAGAATGATTTGTGAATGATGTAATTACAATTAGGTTGTTCATTGTTTGTTCCTTGTTTCGTTTTCCAAATTCCCCTCCCACGGAGGGGTGTCAGCACGCTGACGGGGTGGTGCTGGGTTGTGAGACGTGGTTTTGTTTCGTGTTTCGTGATTTTGTGAGACGTAGCAGTGCTACGTCTCTACGAACAAAACCCTATTTTGAGACGCGATGAATCGGCGTCTTTTCATCCTCTTCCTTTCCCCCACTTACAGCGATCACATAGTAGAATTTTTTACTTTCTGTGTAAGGTGTTATCCAGATCTCTCCCATTTCTACACCTATCAATACAAAAATGCCATACGGATCATCTGAAGCATAAACTTTATAAAATGAAACACCGTCAACAGCATCCCAGGTTAGCTCTATGTTTGTACCGTTAACAGTTGTAACTACATTAGTCGGACTGTATATAGGTAAGTGAATTTGCTCAGTTGCAAAAACTGATCCTGCGAATGCGTGATCTACAGCCTGAACACTCCAACAATAATAACTGTCTTCCTCAATATCTTTTATTGTCCATGAAGTATTATTATTTAAATTACCTAAGCTTACGATTTTTCTGTAGCCTGTAGAAATATCACTCATTGAGCTTTTAATACTATCCTTCTTATCTACTGTCGTACCGACATAAATGTTATACGATAATCCATCTTGAGGAGTTTCAATATCTGTAGCTTTATCCCATGAAAAAGTAATTTCCGATCCGTTAACTTCAGTGGATAAATTTGAAGGTGGATTCGGAACCGTGTTAAATACAGATCCACAATTGTTATATATTAGCGAAATTTCGTGATCGAGACTATCTCTACCTGCCAACAAAATATCAAGGTCACCGTCATTGTCATAATCACCCCAAGCAACTGAACCACTCACACCTTGTAAGCCTGCATTTATATCCGTAAAAACTCCTGGATCATTACGATAGATCTTTGATATATAAATGGAAGATTCATCTCTACCTGCCAACAAAATATCCAGATCTCCATCATTATCATAATCGCCCCAGGCAACTGAAGAATTACTAACACCTATCAATCCGACATTTATCTCTGTAAATACTCCTGAATCATTACGATAGATCTTGGATATTTTTCCAGAAACAGTATCTCCTGTCAACAAAATATCCAGATCTCCATTATTATCATAATCGCCCCAAGCAACTGAACTAAATGCTACACCTATCAATCCGACATTTATCTCTGTAAATACTCCTGAATCATTACGATAGATCTTAGAAATGGCAATTGAACCGTCAGGAGTACCGGTTAACAAAATATCAAGATCTCCATCATTATCATAATCGCCCCAAGCAACAGAACTGAGCCATACACCTATCAATCCGACATTTATCTCTGTAAATACTCCTGAATCATTACGATAGATCTTAGAAATGGCAATTGAACCGTCAGGAGTACCGGTTAACAAAATATCAAGATCGCCATCATTATCATAATCGCCCCAAGCAACGGAACCCACAACAATACCTGATAATCCTGCATTTATATCCGTAAATGCTCCATCATTATTTTGATAGATCCTTGAAATCATATCTGAACCTGTATATCCTGTTAATAAAATATCCAGATCTCCATCATTGTCATAATCACCCCAGGCTACGCTGCCCATATAAACATCTGATAATCCTGCATTTATATCCGTAAATGCTCCATCATTATTTTGATAGATCTTTGAAATATTACCTGAACCTGTGCTACCAGTCAATAGAATATCAAGATCTCCGTCATTATCGTAATCACCCCACGCAACTGAACTATCATCAACACCCTGCAATCCTGCATTAATATCTAGAAATAAGTTTTGTGATTCGAAATTCCAAACTGTTTTATCTGATATCCCATCAAAATAGTTATCTGATCCATCATGAAAAGCACTAGCTTCTATTAAAACATAGTAATCTGTCTTAAATTCAAAATCATTACTTGGATCAATTGTCACCATTGAATCCACTATTACGCACGAACTTGCAGATATAGTTTCTACAATAGAGTCATTAGCCGTTTGATATATTACAACATTACCCGCTCCTGCAGTAACATTTCTATCAAATGTAATTTCCAAGTTTGGATCAAGCATTACATCAATATCATCATCAATCGGTAAAAAACTTTGAACTACAGGTCTGAATAATGGAGATTCAACCCAATCTGCTTCTTCCATATTTGTAAGTGTACCATCATTACTTCCTGAACTATCTCCTAAGTTCGTTCCGGTACCTTCATTGAATTGCCAATAAGCAGTCAATCCTGTTTCAGAACCTGTTAAGGAATGAAACATATTATCATTTATCTCTGCTTCTGTTCTAGCTACATTCCAAAAGCGCAATTCATCCATTTCACCATCATAAAATAAAGTATTCGGTAGATTAGTTCCACCCCTTCTACCGATATTTACAAAGTCGGTAAGTGAATAAACAACACTGCCACTTCCTACTAAAGTTTTTGAAACTCCATTTACATAAAGCTTTAAAGTGCTGTTGTCATATACTCCTGCAATATGATTCCAACTATTTACTACAAGCATTTCATCAGATATTATGTATTGAGGAGATCCATTATGAGCACCAAAATTAATGACACTATTTGTAAAAGTTAAACTATATCCGTCATTTCCTCCACCATTCTCATCGTGCATCATGATAACTTTCTGAGTTATGATATCATTTGGTTTTATCCAAGCTTCGATCGTAAAATTGTTTGCAGGTCTAAGTTCGGAATTTGATGGCACAAGAACATGGTCGTTAACACCGTCAAAATCCAAACAGTAGTTCTGTGCATTTAAAGGTAATACTATAAATGTTGCAACTAAAAATAGAACTACTAAATTTAGGCTTTTCATAGGGATCTCCTTATGGGAATACTAT
>WTAK01000234.1 GCA_013139625.1 Candidatus Delongbacteria bacterium
ATCAATGCTGGATCTGTTGGAGTACCAACATTTGCTAGGCTAGTATTGTAATACCAATAACTTTGCAATGCGTTTGCAGAAGTAGTCATATTTGCACCTGAACCACCATCTGCAGTAGTACCATAATTCATATCAAATGAATGACCTGTTAAGAAGTTTAACTCAGCCATATTTAGTATAGCTGCTGCATCCATATCTATAGTTTCCCAATATGTAGGGTACAATCCGTACTCTATCCCAACATCATGGTTCATTATAGTGTAATCAAAATTATAATTTGAGTAAGTCTCAGTAGTTCCGTTCGTATTAGAACCTGTACCTGTAGGAGGCCACTCGTGATATCTCATGATCATTGATGCTGCAGTTGCAACACAACCAACATAAGTCCATGTTCCATCTTTTTCAGGACATAGATCATTCCAAGGATAAACTTGATCCCAGTGAGATTTTACTAGAGCATCAATAACTGTACCTTTTGAAGCTTTCTCAAAAACGTTGTTATTGATATTTTTCCATTCCGTTTGGGCAGAAGCGTCAGTATAAGCATATTTTCTTGCCACGACAACTTGCTTGTCCATATAACCGAACCACTCTTTAAATGCTAAACCGCCATCTCTATTGAAATCAGCTAGTTTACCTTTAAATGAATAACCAATAATTGGCTTAAGTCCATCATCCGCAGTTACGATCACAAATCCTTGATCAAAGTTTACACCATACCAAGTTACTTGTCCTTCGTACTCATGTGCGAAAATTTCGCTTACCTCGTTTCCTTTAGCAGAAATCGGGGCATAATTCTTGTAGTAATTCTCTGCAGCTTTTTTTGCAGCGTCTTGATCAACAAACGCAGCAGAAAGCATAGCTGAAATTACTAAAACTACAATAAGGAATCTTTTCATAGATCCTCCTCATGATTAATTTAAGTTTTTTACTTCAGTTTAAGCGTAACCCCATAACAACAAGTGTGAACGGGTTGTTATGTTCTTGGTTTAATAGGCGAAATTAAAATACGAAAACTTTTAGTGTTTTGTCAAGTTTATAATTTTTTTTTACGTTAATTTTTAAACATGTAAATAAAAAAGACCCCAAATCGGGGTCTTTTAAAATAAACAATAAAGGTTTGTTCTTATCTTACTGCTTTAATAACCTTAATTGTTTTTGGAGTTACTTTTGTAGCATTAGTTGCAACGATGTAATAGAACAACTTAGCTTGATCTGCTGCTACAGTGTACTGATTTGCACCAACTGAAGTTACAAACGTAAATGTTCCGTAAGGATCATCCGATGAATAAACATCATATCCTGTTGCATCTGCTGATACATCCCAGTCAACAACAATATCAGATCCAGAAATGCTTGTTACTACATTTGCAGGAACAGCTGGAATAGTTGGCCCACCTGCAACATTGATAATCACTGAATTAGATCCAAGAGACTCACCAACAGGAGTATCATATGACGCTGTAATGTAATATGTATTATCTCCATTTAATGGATTTAGGTCTGTATAAGTAAGTGTTCCAGAAGTTCCAAGAAGAGAACCATTTCTATAGATGTTATAAGTCGCTAAACCTTTAGCTTTAGTTTCGATCTCAGTTACATCAGTATTGATAACCTTCTTAGCTATCTGAGGTATTTCCTTCTCAGTTATTTCATTTGTCATCCATCCTGATTTAGTAATATCAGGTGAAGCTGATGATGTTACATAACTCATGATCATCCAATCTCCAGGAGATTGTTCTTCACCAAACACAATTCCATACCAACCTTCAGTATCTACTTGATTATCGATCCATGTTGTTGACTCACTACTTCCACCTGGTTCATCGTGAATATCAACAATAATTGCAGGATGTCCAGTAGCAGTGTCACCTGGAGTTACAACTACATACCAGTAAGTATTCATTACTAATGAAGGTACCGCAACTGTAGTATATTCACCATCAATTGCTGTTAAATTGCCACTTGGACCCCAAAGAATTGAATCAGTACCATCAGTAGCACGTGTATTAATTGTGAATGTAAATTGGTCATTGGTCCATGGCACATCAGTATACTCACCAAAAGCTGCGGTGATAGAATCTACTGTTACTGGATAGAAGTAACCAAGTTCTGAACCTAAGAAACGTGTCTTGAATCCTTGACTTAAATAGCCTTCAAGACCATCATAATAATTGTCAGCTTCGTATGCATAAGTATACCACATTGGAGCATTGTGATATGGTTTGTACCATGCTAAGTCAACATCATTTGAACCATTAAGAATACCAGTAAGGAAATCAGGTTGTGGATTTGCATCCATGAACGCTGTTGATCTGCTTGATGCTATTGAAGTTCCTGTTGGATAAAGAGCTTTAACGAAGTACTCGTTATAACCATCAATAAAACCTGTATCAGAATATACTTCTGAGGCTCCTGTAACAGCTACGTTTGTAACAAATGAACCATTGCGATAAATGTCATATGAAGTTGGCTCATCAGCTTTTGCTGCTTTTGTAGAAACAGCTTCAGGTAATCCTGTAATGTCCGCGTCGTTTACTTGACCAGTATATAGCACAGGTTTTACGTCAGATACGTTAGGATTTACAGCAGGAGCACGCTTCGCTGCAGCTGCAACAATAACATCATCAATCATGAATTGCCATTGTCCTGATTGTCTAACAAAAGCTAATCTATAATCTCCGGTATAAGCAGCTAAAGAAATTACTTCTTCAAATTCATATACGTTAGTATTTCCCTGGTCAACATCAATGTTTTGATACTGAGCTACATTAAAAACAGTACCGGCAGTAGATGGATTTCTTTCCGTCATATCACCATTATAAAGATTTACATCATAATATCCAGGATTCGCTGCAGTACCATAAGACCATGTCCAAAAACGAACTTCTGCATTTGCTCCGATGTTAATAATTGGAGAAAAAAGCCATTCCCATTCGCTTGTACCAGCATAATATGATAAATGCACTGAGTAAACACCACTATGAATATACTGAGCATCCCCATAAGTTGATTCATCACAATGACCCCATCTTGGGTCAGCATCAGCACTTTGGAAATTGTCATTATTAGCACCGAACTCGTTATTTGTTCTTCTTATTATCCAATCTGTTTCAAACGAAGTTGTTTCCCAGTCTTCTTGGAAATAGATTGCTAGTGTAAACGGTTTTGTCCAAGCTAAATCAACATCTTGTCTTGTAAATGCTTCAACTGTCGCATCAACGTACAGAGGAATTGGATAGTTTTCATCAGATGCAATAACAGCATAGTAGTTATTTGATATATGAGATTCTCCGTCTGGACCTGAATAAACAGCCTTAACTAAATAGTTGTAGTATCCTGCAGAAAGATTAGCATCAAGATAAGTAGTCGTTGAAGCATTTGTTGTACCTATTTCAACACCTTCTCTATAAATTTTATAACCTGTTAAAGTAGCAATTTTTGTTCCTGCCGGAGCAGTCCAAGTTAATGTTACATCTTCTAAGTTAGCTATAGAACCATTCAAATTTGTAGGCTCTGGCCATTCAAGGAATAATGACTCATTACTCCAAATTTGGTAAACAGCTGCTTGACTTGATGTAAAATCACTACTTGGATTTAATGAAGTAAGTTGGAACCAACCATCAGCCCCCCCATTCCATCCCCAATTGAAGTGGTACCAGTAATCATCTGTATATCCGTCTAAAACAAACGCATGCCCACCATCAACTCCTGATCCTGACCAATAAATTGGACGACTATTATCTAGATCAGCTTGAATATTAGCAGATTGAACTGTTTCGTCTGTCGGGCTACCAACTGATACATAAGTTGCATCTGTTGAATAGCTGAAGTAAGTTTCAAGAGCTGGAGCAACTGCTGTACTAAATGCACCTGATCCACCGTTTGCAAATATGTCATAATCCATATTTACAGCAACACCGGCATGGTATGATAACTTAGAAAGTTCATCTCTTTCCGCTGTTGTTACACTTGAAGTAGTCAAAGGCATCAAAGTATAATCGTAAGAAAAATCAGCAAAAGTTACAGCCAAAGTTCCTGAACTTGATGATCCTGTCCAGAAATATGAATGTGAACCAACTCCGTTTAGAGGAGCCATGTGAAATCTCATGATCTGGTGCATTGCAGTTGCAACACAACCAACAGCAGTTTCTACACCACCATCAAGAGGACATAAATCATTCATTGGCCATCCCTGACCCCATCTTGTTTCTACCAATGCATCAACAACGATGGCTTTAGTAGCTTTAGGAAAAAGATTATTTTCAATATTTTTCCATTCAGTTTGTGCTTTCGTATCTACAAAGCCAATTTCTCTGACTTCAACGATCTGCTTATCAAAAGCATCAAATCTGTTGATAAAAGGATTATCCATGTTGTAAAGATCTTCTACCATCTCTCCATCATAAGAGTAACCTAAAATTGCTTTTACTGCATCATCTGCAGAAACAATAACAAATCCTTGATCAAAAGAAACAGCATACCATGTAACTTGGCCATTATATTCTTTTGCTGCTATTTTTTGCACTACATTCCCTTTTGCGGAAGCAGGTGCGTAATTATTGTAATAGTTCTCTGCTGCTTTCTGAGCTCTGCTCTGATCTACGAAAGCCGCAGATAGCATAGCCACAAGAACTAAAACTACAATAAGGAACTTTTTCATGAATCCTCCTCATGATTAATTTAGTTTTTAACTTCAGTTTGGCGAAACTCCATAACAACAAGCGTGAACGGGTTGTTATGTTCTTGGTTTAATAGGCACTTGTAAAATACGCATTTACATAGTACTTTTTCTATGATTAATGACATCTTATCTATATTTTTCTTTAGTATTTTTAGTCGGTTGAATATTTAGTTTCCCGAACAAAATAATACTATATCTTTTTGCATTTATATGCTAAAAGCATTATAATGTATGTCCAAGTAATTTTGCCAAGGATAAAAATGTATAACTTCGATATTTTAATAAAAAATGCCACTATATTAACAATGAATGATACTATGGAGTCCTTTGAAAACGCCTACATCGGTATTGAGAAGGATGCGATCGTGTACTTAGGAACAGATAAACCAAAGGCTGTTTCAAAAGAGATCATTGATGCAAAAAATAATATTGTCATGCCCGGGCTTATCAATTCACATACTCATTCCGGTATGACCATGTTCCGTGGAGTTGCGGATGATCTTTCATTAATGAATTGGTTAAATAATTATATTTGGCCACTTGAAGATAAGTTTGTAACAGAAGAAAACATAAACATTGCATCGAAACTTGCCATTGCAGAGATGATCCTGTCCGGAACTACAACTTTTAATGATATGTATTTTTTCACAGGTGTAACTGCAGAAAATTGTAAAAACATTGGAATGAGAGCAGTTTTAGGAGAAGCTATTATCAACTTCCCTGTTTCTATCAAGAAGACTTCCGAAGATTATTTTTTAGAATTTATAGAAAAATATGCAGATGATGATCTTATAACTCCATCTATCGTTCCTCATTCACCTTATTCTTGCAGTGAAGATCTTCTGAAAAGAATAAAAAAACTTTCCGATGAAAAAAGTCTGCCCGTACATATTCATATCTCTGAAACGATTGATGAAGTAAAAATGATCAAAGAAAAAACAGGAATGACTCCGGTTGAGTATCTTGACAGTATTAATTTCCTTAACAATAGAACAATTGCTGTTCATTGTGTTCATTTGACTGACAATGATATGAATATCTTGAAAAAAAGAGGTGCAGGAATTGTAAATTCTCCTGAAAGTAACTTAAAATTAGCAAGTGGTATTGCTGAAGTACCAAAAATGTTGAATAAAGGTTTGACTGTTGCCCTTGGAACTGATGGTCCTGCCAGTAACAATAATCTGGATATGTTCGAAGAAATGAGCCTTACTGTAAAAATACACAAAGCACTCAACAATGATTCTACGATCATGAATGCGAAAGAAGTATTAAGAATGGGAACTATGAATGGTGCCAAAGTACTCGGCATAGATAATATTACCGGATCATTGGAGGTTGGGAAAAAAGCAGACATAATAATAATTGATATTAACAAACCTCATTTAACTCCAATGTATGACCCTTACTCACATTTAACTTACTCTGCTAACGGAAGTGATGTTGATACAGTTATCATTAACGGTAAAATAATTCTGAAAGAACGCAAATTTTTAAACTTTGATTTAGAAAAAGTAATGCTTGACATTAAAAACATTTCTAGTGAAATTATTACGTATAAAAATAATGGTATGAAATAGATACCAGTAGTTACTTATATATAAGGTATA
>WTAK01000189.1 GCA_013139625.1 Candidatus Delongbacteria bacterium
AATTGTTTGTATAAATTTAATTGAGGTTAAAGTGGAAGATCAAGGAAAGTTGATCAATACTCGTATTGAGAAGATAAATGAAATAAGGGAAATGGGTATAAATCCCTTTCCATATAATTATAATGTAGAGAATTTTTCCCAGGAAATAATTGATAATTTTGACAATTATTTCGAATCTGAGAAAAAAGTATCTATCGCCGGAAGAATTATGTCCGTAAGGGTCATGGGCAAGGCAGCTTTCTGCTCTATTCAAGACCAGCAAGGAAAGATCCAGCTTTATGTAGCTTTAAAGAACATCGGTGAAGAAAGTTATAATCTCTTCAAAAAAATGGATATCGGTGACATTATTGGTGTAGCAGGAATAGTGAAAAAAACCAAAGTCGGTGAAATAACAGTTTATATTGATTCATTTACTCTTTTAACTAAGAGTATCAGGCCTTTACCAATTGTTAAAGAGAAAGATGGCGAAACTTTTGATGCTTTTGCAGATAAAGAACTAAGATATCGTAACCGCCATGTGGATCTTATCGTCACTAAGGGTGTTCGTGAAACTTTTGAAAAAAGAATAAAGATCATCAAGAATATCAAAAACATCCTTGATGCTAAAGATTTCTTAGAAGTAGAAACTCCAACCTTACTTCCTATTTATGGTGGTGCAAATGCCAGTCCCTTCACCACACATCATAACGCTTTAGATATGAAACTTTATCTTAGGATTGCTATAGAGCCTTATTTAAAGCGATTGATCGTTGGTGGTATGGATAGAGTTTATGAAATTGGTAAGTGCTTCAGAAATGAGGGTATGGACAGAACTCACAACCCCGAGTTCACAATGCTTGAGCTTTATCAGGCCTATGCAGATTACAATGACATGATGGATATAACTGAAGAGATCTTTGAGTCTACATGTAAAAAATTATACGGTACTACTCAGGTAGAATTCAATGGTAATTTGATAGATCTGAAAACTCCTTGGAAAAGATTGAAAATGGTCGATGCCATTCAAGAATATGCTGAGATTGATGTAGAATCTTTAACTGATAATGAAATGAAAAAATTGATTGAAAATAAAGGTGGAAAGATCAAAGGCGAATTCATTAGAGGTCTAGCAATTAATGAGATTTTTGAATTATATGTTGAAGAACAAATTGTTCAGCCTGTATTTATTACTCATCAACCTGTGGAAACAACACCATTGTGTAAACCGGACTACGATGATGAAAGATATCTTCAAAGATTTGAGCTCTTTATTGCCGGAAATGAGTATGCAAATGCTTATAGTGAATCTAATGATCCGATCTTCCAGAGAAAAACTTTACATGAACAATCTCTTAGAAGGGATGTTGATGAAGAAGCATCTCCGATGGATGAAAATTTTGTTCAAGCAATTGAAACTGGAATGCCACCAACTGGAGGCTTAGGATTAGGGATTGATAGAATGGTAATGCTTTTGACCGGGGAACGATCAATTCGAGACATATTATTATTTCCGACAATGAAGCCTGAAAATCAGTAATCCTTGATGCTTTTAGATAAAATCTCTACTAAACAAGCATTTTCTATTGACATTTACAATATTTCTCTTTAGCTTTTGTCTAGAGAGAGATATATTTCTTAAATATTAGAATAATTAAAAATAAAGCGAAAATATTATGCTTAACGTTGCTGTAATTGATGATGATATACTTACACTTAGAATTTTCAAAGATAATCTAGAGCATTTTGGGTATCCTTGCAAAACTTTCAATAATTATGTTACTGCTTTGAAGGAAATTAAAAATTATGATGTCATTATTTTGGATTATCATCTTGGTCGTATAAAAGGCAAGGATATAATCAAAGATATCAAATCTGCAAATGAGAATGTGTTTATTATAATGATCTCAGGATATATGATCCAGAATATTATAAATAAGGAACTTAAAGAAACATTATACTCTTTTCACACGAAACCTGTGGATTTTGATAAATTAAAATTAGAACTTGATGCGATAGCAATTTCTTTAAAAGAAGCTTCCCAATAAAAAACAATTTTACAAACTATAAAAAAAGGACGAAATCGTCCTTTTTTTATTTAGCTAAATATTGATTTAACAAATTCTTCAGGATCAAACACTTCAAGATCTTCTTTTTGCTCACCCAGTCCAATAAACTTAACCGGAATATCCATTTCCTGGTTGATTGCAATTGTTACACCACCTTTTGCTGTTCCATCCAATTTTGTAAGAACTATTCCCGTGACTCCTGAAGTTTTACTGAATTGCTTTGCCTGACTTAATGCATTCTGACCGGTAGTAGCATCTAAAACCAATAATACTTCATGTGGAGCATTAGAATTCAGCTTATTTAGCACACGTGAGATCTTTTCAAGCTCATTCATTAAATTAACTTTATTATGGAGCCTACCGGCAGTATCGATCAAAATAATATCCATATCCCTCGCTTCACCTGCTTTATATGAATCATAAGCTACTGCGGCAGGATCAGAGCCCATCTGATGCTTAACAAAATCTGAATTCGTTCGATTTGCCCAAGTTTCCAATTGTTCTATCGCAGCTGCTCTAAACGTATCTGCAGCACCTATAAGAACTTTCTTCCCTAAAGATTGATAATAATGTGCAAGCTTACCAATTGTAGTAGTCTTTCCATTGCCATTTACTCCTACGACTAGAATAACATGAGGTTTTTCTTTGTAATCTACTTCTACAATAGGTGTCTTATTAATTAACTCAATGATTTCTTTTTTTATTAATTTTTTTATATCTAGATCTTGATTTGATTTCTCTTCACGAATTCTTTCTCTAAGCTTATCTATTATCAATTCGGTCGTCTTTACACCAATATCAGAAGTATACAGAGCTTCTTCAATATCCTCTAATGTATCTTCATCTAAAATATCACTCTTAGAAATTATAGAATTTAATTTCCCCACAATACTGGTTTTGGTCTTAGAGAGTGTTCTTGATAATTTCTCGAACATAGTTTCTTTCTTAATCTCTTCAACCTTAACTTTAGGTACTGATTTTGTAGGTTGATTTCCTCTTCTTTGCTCTAAAAGAGCTCTATATTCTTTTAAGAATTTTTCTTCTCTTAAGTAATCTCTAATTCTTTTCTTTCTGAACAATGCCATTTTAATTCCGTATTCGTTAATTTGAAACGAAAATATAAGTATATGTCATTTAATAATCAATTTTATTTAAAATTAAAGTCTATTTTTATGATGGAATAGATCTGTTGTTAATTTTACAACTTGACATTTTATCATAAATTACGTAATTTTAACGTCGGTATTTTAAGTAGTAATCGTTAATGTTGTAAATAAATAAAGGTATTATTATGAAAAAACATTTTGTTGTTGCTCTATTGCTTGTCGCAATGAGCCTATTCTCTCAATTTGAGATTACTAAACATAAAGGGTACACTTCTATTGGAACGGGCTATATGCTAAACGCTGAAAGATTCACTGGGAATTCCATTACAAATATTGCAATCCCTTACGGGTCATACAGGTTAGAAGGTAAAACTGATGAAAAATCCTTATACTACATTTATGCGGATGGTGGATTCAGTATGAATAAATTCTCCTCTGCAGATGAACTTCCAGAACTAGCCAGTGGCTCTACAAACGAATCATTTGGGTATGATTTGGGATTATTTGTCAACCCGATGATAAAATATTTTATGAAAGATAGTACTTTCGCAACAATCGGATTACCATTTTCTTTTGTTTCTAAGCAGGTAGATCCACTTGCTGATGAAACCGATATGGTTATTAGCTCTGATCTTCAGTTTGCTGCTACTGGCGTGTTTGGATATGATACAAGAGATATTGAATTTCATGTTCTATCACCTTGGGATAAATTTGAAGAGGGTATTGCTGCTTATGGCTTTTTGAAGTTTGGTTTGTTTAAACATTATACATACAGCGGAATAACGGATGAACAGGATGAGTTTCTTAGTGCACCTGAAAATGTATTTGGAGTAGAAGGTTGCTATTCATATCTACTTGAAGATTATAAGCTTTTACTAAAACCTATTGTGAGTTTTGAAATGCAATTTAATAGTGATACTGATGAATATCAATGGTATACCGGTAAAGTTTTCGCAGCATGGGATTATAGCAAAAAAATAAATGTGAATGGTACTCTTGGCATGAAATTTGGGAAAACAGGCGAAAGTGAAGAAGATATTGATTATATCGCAAAAAACAATCTTGCCGACAATACTACATGGTTTATGATTGAAGCAGAAGTAAATTACTATGTAAAACCAGAATTAAACATTTTCTTTGGCTTTAAAGGAGAAAGCTTGTTGTTTGCAATACAAGAGCAAGATGAATGGCAAAGAAACGCTTCAGAATTAAATGTCAGATTTGGTGCAACTTACCAATTAAATTTTGTAAATGAATATTAATCATTCTTTAAAACAAATTATGGCGATCTTTTGATCGCCTTTTTTATTTATGACTTTAAAAATTTCTAATTTTAAACTTTACCACCCTACAGATCAAAGTATTTTGATCAATAACTTTAATTTACTCGCAGATAATGGAGATATTATAGGCATTATAGGACCAAATGGTTCCGGTAAAACTTTGTTCTTGGATTTTGTATATCAATTAAATTCTGTATCGACCGCTTATTTCCTTCAGGATAATGAGAAAGCTTACTTTACTGAAACTGTCAAAGATGAAATAAATTATCACTTACAAAATATTGATACCAATATTGTATTGGAAAATATTATTCCTGATATTAAAGCTCTTGGGCTTAACTATAATAACATCAGATATCTTTCTCCGTTTGTGCTATCAAGTATTGAATCAAAGATACTAACATTTGTTCTGTCACTTCTAAAACCTCATAAAATATGCCTTGTCGATGAATTAGACAGTGGAATAACTCTGGAAGGCAAAAGTAAACTTTCTGAATTTCTAAAAAAAAATAGTAATGAGAAAATTACTCTAATTATTTCACATGATAATAAATTTTTAGAAGATATCTGTTCAAAGATAATTAGGCTCTAAATATGGACCGGTGGTGGTGGGCGTAAAATGTTACGCCCCTACTTCACCGCTATAATATAATAGAATTTCTTCATATCAGTTGGATTGAGTACTAAATAATTCGTCTCACTTGTCGTATCTAATTCTATAAATCCTGTATATGGAAAATCTGAAACAAATATCTTATAGCTTGTCGCAGTTGCAACAGGATCCCAAGAAATATCTAGGTCCGAACCAATTTGTGCAGTTATTATATTTGTAGGAGCTCCCAAAATAGTACCAAACAACCCTGAATTAAATTGATCTCCACGATATTTATCATAAGTATCTAATCTGGTCGTTGTAGTAGGATAGTCATATACCAACATTACTCCATTATTTGTACCAATTGCAAATTCAAGATCATTATCACCATCCAAATCCATTATCGGTAAAGCTGTCATTTCAATCCTGTCTATATCTTCAATTTGTATAGGAAATCCTTCAAGAACTAAACCTGTTAATCCGGAATAACACCAAACTCTAAAATTTGCATCCATGAATAAAATATCTAATATCGTATCACCATCAAAATCTCCAAAAGAAGGAGCTGAAGAGTTATTCGTTTCAATTCTTGGATCTAAATCAATTGGAAAATTAGCTCTTGAGTTGAATTCATTGTCATAAATATATAGTTTTGAAGATGTTAGAGCAACAATATCAACTGTAGAATCATCATCTAAATCAGGGAATGATACCGGTGGCAATAAATCATTGAATGAAGAAGCTTTCATATCAAGTGAAATTCCTCCTATAATTTCTGGTATCTCGATAAGTGTAGTTCCATTAAAGTTATAGCCAAGTAATTTTCCAATCTTACCATTACTTTCGGTAATTGCAAACAGTTCAATTTGTCCATCATCATTAATATCGCAATATGATAGTGTCGTTTGAATTCCCACAGAAAGATCGTAAGTTGTAATGCTCGCTTGCGTAGATGAATTGTATATCTCTATTTTATTATAACAATCAACTATTATTTCATCAACACCATTGTTGTCCAAATCTAACAAAGAAGGGCTGTGAACATAATATTGTCCATAAGACGATACTAAAGGAAATCCTGGAACTATCTTTAAATTACCTGCCTCATAGTCTAACACATAGATATATGCACCCTTAGGAAATCCACTAATATTGCCATTAAAATTAGCCATTAAAATCTCTTTTTCCGGATCGGTATCATAATCAACAAGTACAGGAGCATTCTCCATTATAAAACCATAAACATTCTTTGATGCTATCAGAACTCCTGTTTGTAGGTCAATGACTTTAACTAAGACACTATCACCCAGATTATAAGAATAATTCACCATATCATCAAATCCGTCGCCATTAACATCTCCTATGGCAAATCCTTGTTGTAATGAGGTAGAAAACCCATTAACTTCAGCTTCATGTATTACACCTGTTTGATTTACTAAAGAACCATCGCTATTAATTCCAGATACAGATGAATTAAATACATTTGAGATAAGTTGGTCGTTAATATACATAGGATTAAATAATTCATATTGAGAAATTTTGAATTCATCTTGGTATAATGGAATAAAATTCATCTCTTGGATATCAGATCGCAAAAATTCTACATTATTTGTATCCATAACAGCAATTTGGATATACAATGTTGAACTTTGATCATCATTGAATGAATAACTTGTTGTATTCAGTGGCTCAAAGTTTTTCAGAACCGGATTTAAGAAATTTTCCTGAGTATCAACATAAACATTGTATTTAAAATCTCCTATAATATCATGTGTCCAACTTAAATTTACTTTTCCCGGCGAGTAGTCCGAATTAATCACAATATTTTCAGCAGTATCAGTATTTACTTTAAAATCTGAAGTACTGTAAATGTAATCATCATTAATCGTTATTTGAAAGTTGTAAGTTTTAGTTGAATCGACAGCAAAAAACAATGTATCATCTTTAACTGTAGCAAAACCTAAAATATCATTTAGTACTTTAGTACTCTTTAGTTGAGTGAGATCTTCTTTGATAACTTCAAATAAGGAGATTTCGGCCTTATTGATCATTCCTTTTGAGTCATTGATAAAAGTTGGGAATACATTTAATCCAGTATATTTAACTGATTGTAATTTTAAGTTTGGGTCTGCCAAAGGAATGAATAATTCACTATTGTATACTAATTCTTTCTCTGCCGTTTGGAAGTTAATTGAGCACTGAACAACAGAATCCTGCTTTGCTCTGGAAGATGGGGTATAACTCAGATCGAATACCAAGTAAGGGGTTATCGTGTTCAAATCAGCGATACTGATTTTGGTACTATCATTTATTGCCACCAAATTTGTATCTGATATATCGGATAGATACACTATTATTGAATCTTGATTTGAACTATTTAGAGTTACATTCATGTTGAATGAAATTGAAAAATTCTCACCAACTTCAACTATTCCACTGTTATTCGGATCATTAATTGATATGTCTGATATCTCAATTTCTAATGAATCGTTATCGCTGACAATATATCCGTATTCTTTTAAGTAGCATTCCTGTGAATGATAATAAACATAAACACTATCAGAGAAAAGATTCTCATACTCTAAAACAAAGGATTGTGTATCTGTAGAAGTTGTAGAAATAATTTCTCCATCCGAAATCAAAGTAATTTCAACTATTTCATTTGGAGCCATATTAAAAACACCGTTAACAGTTCCTGTTCCTTTTTCAAATTGGTTAATTCCTAAAATACTGATATTTCGAGGTTCGTTTAAAAATAATTTATTGGATGGATCACCTTGGATGTTATAGGAATAAAGTAAAAATCTTCCTAAAGAATTATAATTTAAATTTCCATAAGCAAATAAATTAGCATATGTTAAACTTTCACCAAGATCTTTACCGTTGAATATTTGGTTGAAAAAGATAGAATGCATATAAACTGAGGCATAAGGAGAATCACTTACAGAAGATCCTATATAATTTGTACAGCCTCCATTAGGATTTATCATTGCCTTTTGAGATAAACCAGAATAAGAAATATCTCCAGGATGACATGATGCTATAAAATAAAGACCTGACACTCCATTTAAATTATAAAAGTGATCACTCCAAAGTGCCCATTCATTTTCATTTTGACCAACCTTATTATAATCACCATGGGATTGGTGGTAATAAATATTATACCCTAAATCTAATGAATTAATTAAAGTTTCTTGGCTAAAATCTGGTGAACTTTCTTCGTAAAACGAATTGATACTAAAATATGAAGGAAATTCCTCCTTTACTTTCTCACAAAGATCTGCACCATCATCATCAAAAAATATATTAAATCCTGCTAATAGTGAAGAGGTGTTAAACCCAGCTCTTTGTGTAGCATCATCTGTAAAGTAGCTGATGCTTTTTTCTACTATCGCATTAAGCTCTTCTGTATTACTACCTGGGAATCTTCCTACATAAACATCTGCATAAAAATCAGTAAAGTCAGTTTGTTCAAAATAAACCCCATTCCTATTATCATCTACTTCACCATCAAGGTTAGAATAAAACATATCGGTAGGAACATGCTCTCTACCTTCGGTAGGGAAAGCAATTCCTACTGGAATGATATCATAATTCCCTCCGAGGATAACATATTCTAAATCATTTTGATCGTATTTTTCTTTTATAAAATTTCTTATCTTAATTACATTATTCTCACCTGGATATCCCAGGTATATATCTTCAACTTTTTTTACAATCGTTTTAAAACCCATTTTTAATTTAAAATCTTTGTACTTTTCAAAAATATTAAAATTTTCCTCAGATGTTATAATCAACAAATCAACTTTTTCTAAACTTTTAACTTGGCTTTTAATTTTAAAAA
>WTAK01000268.1 GCA_013139625.1 Candidatus Delongbacteria bacterium
ACCCCAATTATGCCAAGTATAGATTCCCCCACCATCACCCACTGTACACATTGCAGAATCTATTGTGTTGTTCATTATTTCAGTATCATTACATAATAGACTGTATTCATCTCTAGGTAAAAATCGAATAGCACAATTCCCAATTACGTTTAAATGATTCCACCCAATAATATTGTCAGTACCTCTTAATTCTATACCAGTTAAATTCACACCATTAGCATCTTTAGTAGGATCCATATTATTATCATATCCGACTTTAAGACCAATATTACTGAATTTATTTTCTAAAGATAAATCCTCACCATCAGAATTATGACCAATAATATTAGAATTACCGAAGATATAAATACCTGCGGATTGTAAATAAGAGAAGTTATTTCCAGAAATTTCACTGTTTTCAAGCAAATTTCCAGAACAACAATTAATTCCCATAACAGAATTTCTAAAGTCACAATATTTAATTAGGAAATTGTCATTTACTTTTCCTATAATGTTGATACAATCTCTCATGTTTTTGAATTCTAAATTTTCTATTGTTATGTTTGATTTGTTATAAAGATTAAAACCAAAACCGTAATCGTAACTTAAATCATCCTTATCATAAGCAACTGGATAAATCCATACGTCATCAAAGGTATCCATTTCAGTAAGGTCAGCTGAGAAGTATAGAATCTTATCGGTATAATTATAAAACCATTCTTTTTTATCATCTAAACAAGATCTATGATTTTTAAAAAAATATCCTGCATTTTTTTGCAAATGATCAATATCTTCAACTAATGAACCGTCTTCTTCATCTAATTTCGATACAGCATACTTCCAAGAATAATTTCTTACGACAAATTCACCTCCATTAAAACTAGGGAATTCCAGAGCATTAGGAGTAGTTGGATCTGGTAAATAATAAAAGCCTGTGTATGACGGGTTCTCACACTCAGAATTATATATAATTTCATCTTCGTTTGGTGTTCTTGCCATAATAAGTTCTTCATCTCCAGCATATAAATTTACTACTCTATATTCAGTTGTATCTGTTTCACCGTTACTTAAATCAAAATTTTTGATAAAATAAAATTTTTCCGTACCTATTTCTACATATCCAGAATCATTATTATCCTGATCATTTAAATCCCAATTAGGATCATCCTTATCAAAATAGAAACTGTTTGTTGCCCCATTAATTATAGGCTTCTCTCCCGTAGTTTCAGGATAACTACTAAATTTAAGTCCTGAAGGTACGCTAGATGAATACAAATTGATTTGTCCGTAAAATGTATCATCCTTCCTAAATTTTATAATATCATTTTCTGTGATTGGACCATAAAATAATGCGGAATCTAATGTACTAATCGTTCTCCAAGGAGTTAATTCACTTGTTCCAAGATTTCCATTATTTCCATCGTTTGACAAATAGTATGTTGCAGAAAATGTAAGAAAAATAGGAACAAATAGTATCAGTATTACTTTTTTCATAACTTTTCCTCTTTTATAATATTTTTGATGTTTATCATTGCGAACACCAATGGTGTGTGGCAATCTTGTTTTTCAGCATGGCAAGGGGATCAGATCCCCTTGTTGCAACCATTACATCTTATAATATGACGATTAAAAAATGCAGTTCACAAGACCTGCTCCTACATCATCGTCATTTATTTGATCAAAACCATTTTTTGAATTTTCGTAAATCCGTTGGTTTCGATCCTGTAAAAATACTGCCCTGATGTAAATTGATTTCCATCGAAATTCACTTTGTGAATTCCTGCTTTTACATCACCTTTTACCAATTCAGAAACCATTTCACCTTTGATATTATACACATTCAGTTTTACGAATTGATCGTTCGGTATTGTGTATTGTATTGTGGTGACTGGGTTGAACGGATTCGGGTAGTTGTGGCTTAGTTCGAACTTCAAAGGCATGTTGTCTTCAATGCCTGTTTCTTCACCTTTTGCTTGTAAGTATATTATCCCTGAACTTAACTCAATATTTTCATTGCTTACAGAACCTATTACTCCACTACCAAGTGAAGAATCAAGGCTGAAAGCAAAGAGTGAATTGAGAAGTACAAGGAAGAATATAAGTGCTAGTTTGTTTTTCATTATTGCTCCTTTGTGTAAATCTAATACCATTTATAAAATTTCTTACCTGTACCGAACATTCTTTTTATTTTAAACTTTTTCAATCCTCTAAATAAATTATTTTCATCTATATCATGGGGAAGAAATCCTTTTCCAACATAATCAATTACACCTTTATCATAGACATCGGTATATTCTAAAACGACACTCGCATTAATTTTATTACTACCAAATTCATCGATAAAGTTAGAATTACTAGTTAAGTCGAATATGGTGTTTTCATCAACCTTTCTCCAGGTTGTGAAGTTCACTGTGGCAAGTTCACCAGCATAAGGAATAAAATCATTACTGGAAATATTATTACTTCCTTCTTCATTAAGATAAACATACAACTTTGTTCCTTTATCATTATAGTAATAAACTACACTTGAGTCAGGATCAGATGCCCAATAATATTTTATAGTCTCATCAGGAGTTCCGGGATCATCATCATGATCATAGCTTATGATTTTAGTTTGAGGTGAACCAGTATAACCTAGAGGTGTGTAGTCTAAATCATTGGTGGGATTATCATAACCACCACTTAAAATTGTACCACCATGATTTATAAATAACTGGTATTCAAAGTTACCACTACATGTGTTTGAAGTGATAGTATTATTTCGAGAATTTTGCATATAAATTCCAACACCACAGTTATATATCTTATTATTGTTAATTGTAAGATTGCAACTTAGATGATCTAAGTAAATACCATTTGCACCATATTCTCCATCTGACGTATATCCTGTTTTATTACCTTCACAGTCTTTTACATCATTATTATCGATGAGATTACCTGTACCAA
>WTAK01000285.1 GCA_013139625.1 Candidatus Delongbacteria bacterium
TAGACTTGCCACTGCACTTCATGCGGATAAAGTGATCGTTCTAAGTGATAATAAAATGGTCGAATATGATACTGTTGAAAACCTTTCAAAAGATGGTACGCTATTCATGAAGATCATGAAAGGTGAGCTGGATCATGATATAAAGGATGAGATAAGGGGGTAGTAGTGTTTTAACAACTACACCCGTATTGTACTATAATTTTATTTTCACCCTTAATAATATCTAAATGGCAATTACCACCATAATTATAGTAGTGACCATTTTCTTCCCAACCATCAGGACTACCACCATAACCTTTTTCATCTTCTCTATTATATTCTTTGGGTAATAAAACTTTAAGAATTCTTTTTACTTCATCAAAGCTGTAATTTTTGAATTCTATCGTTGTAGTTTGAAAATAACTGTCACAGCCATAATCTTCTTCAATTACGATGTTGCCATATTCAGTTCTATACCTACAATCTTCCCCGGGTATCTCTGTATGATCAAGCGATGCTTTTTCAATTACTTCTTTTTTCTTGGTGATATCAAAATATGAGTTAATGTAATTTTCAATAACATGATCAGCATTGTTTATTCTAATTGAGTCTAAACTGCTAAAAAAAGTAGAATCAGGAGTTGGTAAGATTGTATCTACTTTACTTTCTTGAGTAACAACTTGATCCGCATTTAATTTGTAGCCTTTTAGTTCTTCCTCCTCTGTTCGAACCCAATAATAAGATTTTAACTCCAAAGCTCGTGCTCTCACAATTCTCATACTTCTCAGTGCTCTAAGACGCAAATACATAGTACCTTGCATGTCATGTAAGCTGTTCGAGAACTTGTATTCCAAGTCTCGGTATCTTGTCCATTGTTCTTGTGCTAGCCTAAGGTCTTCTTGGGCATTAGTATCAAGCACGTTCATTAAGCCGGTATAATACTTGTTCATTTCTTTATTCCATTCCTTACTAACGTCAATTGCACAGCTCAAAGCACCGTAATCACCATGTTGTTTGTTACAACATTCTTTATAAACATCATCTAAGCGGTGTTCTTTCTGATCAATTTGAGAGAACGCCACATTAGAGACTATGATTGTCAAAAGAAGGATTAATATTTTTTTTATGTAATTCATTTATTATTACCTATATTTTACACTTCTATAAAATAGAATATATTAGTAATTACATTTTATGTCAAACGGATTATATAAAGATTATGAAATAAAAAAGGCGGGTGAACCCGCCTTACCCTAATACTTTCAACTAATAATCTACAACTCTGCAGCTTTTTTAGAGATCTGTTCCTTCGTAGGAAGCGGAATTCCATTCTCTTTTGCATATCCTGTTACTTTTTTCATTGCAGTAGCAAGTTGCTTCATCTGAGGAGGAGCAGTTTCTCCGACCCACTTACAATTTCCTATTGCATCTTTGATCGGACCAGCTTCTTTCATAGCAGAAAATCCGGATAAACCTTTTAAAGCCTTCTCAGCTTTAGGAAGCAATTTCTTTGACTCTTCAGTAGCTTCGTTGTAAAGGTTTGTCGCGACTGTCATACTAACAATAGACATTCCCAGCTTACCTTTACCTTCCTCACTTATTTCTTCCTTTGCAAGATCGATCTTTTCAAGTGCTGCGCCAAGCTTTAGTACAGTTTCCATCATCTTTTCAAGTTTGTCGGTATCAACTTCATCTTTAACTTTAAGTTCTTTCGTGATCTGTTCAAGCTTCTGCGATTCTTCAACCTTACCGAGAGCACCGTAAATATAAGAATATGCTTCTGCGGTACCTGTTGCTGCTCTTTCTACTTTCTTAACGATCTTAGCAGATTGTTTTCTTAACTTTTTGCCATCTCCTGCATACAGCAAACTGAAACAGAATGTTAATAGTAGCATTGCGATAAACGCAGTTCTTTTTGTGAGCATCATTTTCATCTCCTTTATTAGCTATTTTACCTATATTTAATTAGTTCAGCCTAATGAATAATAGACTTGATATTAAAAATTAGAGAATTTAAATTGATTTGTCAATAAAAAAAAGGCGAGAAAAATTCTCGCCTTTAATTTTGTTGTATAATGTAATTTATTCTTGATCTTGTTTTGGTTCTTGTTCAGGTATTGTTTTTACATCAGGTTCCGATTCAGCAACAACTTCTGGTTCAGTATCAGCCTTAGGTTGCCCCGCAGCTCCAACTTGACCTGTAAGAACTAAGTAAGGATAGATCTGTACAAATAACAACATTGGAATAGTAAAAGGTAATGTTATTATGAACATTGATATAACTTGAATAATGATCATAACAATAAAATGACCTGCAAAAATATCCATTTTATAACCTTTAGTAAGTTTCATACTCTCAGAGATAGCTTCCATGACTCCCATATTTTTATCAATGATCAAGTACGGAACTAGGATAAGCATATAGGCTATGATAAATCCAGGGATGATTAGAAGTATAAGTCCAATTGTGATCATAATTGAACTTATCATCATTGCGATAAGAAAATTTATCATGGTCATTGGATTTGAGTTAAAGAATGCTTTAAAATCAATAGGTTCATCACGAGTTAAATTTATCGTGTTCTTGATGAATCCAAAAGATATCAGGATCATTACGATCATCATCAGTACACCACCAACGGTATCGCCTAGTTTCGAAGCAATAAAACCAGTAATGATCATTACAATGATAGCAAAAATTATCATTCCAAAAAATTTAAGCCAGTTCTTCTTCGCACTTTCGACACCGAAATTCAAGAAACTACCAACGGTCATTAATTCTTTCATAACTCTCTCCAATATTAAATTATCTTTATTATGCCTAAAGAATATACAATGTTTTGAATTATGTCAAGATAAATTGAAAATTAATTTAATTCTCAAATTTCCAATAAAATGGTTTAACAACTTTAAATGTATGTAGTTGCAAAAAAGTAGTTATTGTTTTTATGGGATAATTATTATCAACTTTTATATAATCAAAGTTATTGCAGAATAAGCTATCATAGTTCGTTCCATTTGAAGCTATTAACAACTTTGAATCAATGAAGAAAATAGATTTGTCATATTTTTTCAAAGAATCATAAGGAAGTTTTTCAACTGTTAAGATACCAATAAGCTCTGTCGGTTTATTCAAAAGTATAGAGTCTTGAAGAAGAGTGAAATATTTAATATTCTCGGAAGAAGATATCAACTTTAGATCTGTATATGGAGAATATACATCTATCATTCGTTCCTCACCTGCAGAAATATTATCAGCTACATGATCATGACCATCATGAGAACTACCAATATGATAAAGCCCCTGAATACCGGCAAAAATAAAATAGACCGCAATTAAAACCGAAGAAATTTGAGCGATGAAAGCAAGTTTCTTTATTTTAGCTAAACCACCGAGGAAACCAAGCGGAATAAGGTAGATAGTTGTGCCAAAAAAGAATCCTAGAAACAGCATAACACCGCTTAGAGGACCGGCAAGATCAATTGCTTTTGATAATGCTATTAAAAATGATGGACAGAAGTTTATTCCTGTAATTATACCAAGTAAAAAAGCTGAGCTTGTAAATTTTGCAAATTTAGGTACATGGCAGCTCTTTGACTTTTTCCTTGTTCTGACTGCTGAAAGGATCAAGAATATTGAGATAAGTATATAAGCAATGGAAGTAAATATCTCTCTATTAAAATAAGAAATACTCCCACCAAGAAATCCTGCCAAAGCTCCAAAGGCAATGTAGGAAAAGAACCTTCCTGCAGAGATCTCAAATACTTTGATGAAATTCCTTCCGAATTTCCTATCTTCACTCATTAAATATGGAATGTAGATTGGAGTACAAGTAACCAAGCAGAGTGTTCCTGTTGAAATACCAAGTATAAAGCCTTCTATCAGAGTTGTTAACATGAAATTTGCTCGAGTTATTATAGATTGAGATCCAAAATAATTTTGTGAGACATTTCATGATCTTGTCCCACTAAGTTTGAATAGTTGTTTTTATAAGTGATATATCCTAAGTTATAACCAACTTGAATAGTCTTATTTCTAAAATAATAATTAAATCCGGAAGTTATATAATGCTCTTTAGAAAAACTATTTATATCACCGGGATAGAATTTATATTCTCCGTTAAACTCAAAAGATCTATAAGGATATACAAAAGAAGATTTTATGATCAGTGAA
>WTAK01000255.1 GCA_013139625.1 Candidatus Delongbacteria bacterium
ATAAGATTTATAGTTAACTTTATCACCGGTTTTAATCGTACCGGTCTTTAATACTTTTGTGAAAATGCCAACTTTAGGCATAATACATTTACCAACTACCTGAAAAATAGAACATCCATCACCATGACATTCTTTACCTATCTGAGTTACTTCAAGTTCAACATCTCCGATGATTACGGTATCGCCAATTTTAGTATTACATAGTTCGATGCCTTCTAGGAGTATATTTTCTCCGAAAGCTCCATCAATAATATCAACCTTGGGATTATTATTCTTGAATTTTTCCACCTCTTCATAAGAAAGAAGGCTGATCTGCCTGTGCCGATCACCTGCATGAGCATCGTCAAGTATCCCTAGTTCATTTACGATAGCTTCATTGACAGTATATTTTTCGGTCCCTTTATTTTCAGAGATACAAATTGCTTTTATTTTCCCGGTTTGCATTAAATTTCCTCCTTGGTCTTTTCAATTAATTGGATATCTGAGAAGATCATCGCTTTATCGACAGCCTTACACATATCGTAAATTGTCAATAAGGCGATATTAACAGCAGTCAAAGCTTCCATTTCAATACCGGTTTTGCCAATACATTTTGCAAAACTTGTAACTTTGATATGATCTGGCATTATTTCAGTATTTACATCAAGCTTGGTGATCATCAGAGGGTGGCATAGAGGAATTAGCTCGGAAGTTCTCTTTCCTCCCTGAATACCAGCTATTTGGGCAGTTGTTAAAACATCACCTTTTTTATTCTTATTATCAATTATCAAGTCTAATGCAATTTTGTTAAGAAAGATTTTTCCTTCTGCACTGGCAGCTCTAATAACATCAGGTTTTAGACCGACATCGACCATGTTAGCCTTACCTTTTTCATCCACATGCGAAAATTTATCAGACATACCTACCCTCCCCAACTGTATAATTTGTTTAGGTATTGCTACCCACCAACTGTATAAAATTCATTATTTTTACTGATAGAACCTTTCTTCGGTTTGTGTTCCAATGTTTGAAGAATAGCTTCTTTATTTCCATACTCTCTGATACTATATCCTAAGTCACTAAACAAACATGGCAAAACTTTTCCACAGCTTGAAAGCCTGATCCTATTGCAAATAGAACAATTTCCACCATCCCCACCGTCAACGATCCAAAATTCACCTTTTTCCAGATTCATTGTTCTAATATATCTTGCCTGCAAACCTTTTTCTTTTGCATAATTCGCAACTGCAACTGCATCATGTTCGTTCTTATTTTTTTCGATGACACAATTCAATTTAATTTGCTTAAAACCAACTTTTATAGCTTCATCTATTCCTGCAAGGACATCATCAAGCTTATCTCTTCGGGCAATTTTTGCAAATCTTTCCTTATCCAAAGTATCTAAACTAATATTAAGCCTCTGCAAACCAGCTTCTTTCAGTGGTAATGCATATTCTTTCAAAAGAACAGCATTAGTTGTCAGAGAAAGGTCTTTGATACCTTCGATATTCCAAAGCATCTTCACAAGGTCAACTATGCCATGTCTAACTAAAGGTTCTCCACCGGTCAATCTAACTTTATTGATCCCCATTGACACAGCGGTTCTGGTAAAATCAACGATCTCTTCAAATGTTAAAAGTTGGCTATGCTTAATAAGGTCAATTCCTTCAGCCGGCATACAATAAGTACATCTTAAATTACATCTATCAGTAACTGAGATACGTAAATAAGAAATATTTCTGTTGTAATTGTCTTTCATGATTCTCCTTTCCAATTCCGGGAGGTCGGTAGTTTTCACATCCGGCCCAGTGGTCGTCTTGCCTTAGATCTTGATTCCTTAGGCAAGAGACTTCAGAGTTAATTAATAGGTTGGTAAGGTAATGAAAAATAAACCAAAAGTCAAAATGATATATCAGTAAAGTTACGTATAAATTATTATTAATAATTTGGATAAGACAAAACTATTACTTATCATACTAGTACAAGGTATGATATCGAAATATTGGAGTAAAAGTGGTAGAACCAGGAACTATTATAGATTCAATGTATAAAGTTGAAAAAGTGCTGGGAAGTGGTTCTCAGGGAACGATCGTCTATGTTAAAACGATATCATCGAAAATCGAGTTAGCTTTAAAATTAATAAAAGTATCTTCTGAAGAAAAAGAACATTTGAAAGAGATACTTGAATCGGTAAAGTCAGAATTTTCTATTATAAAGTCTCTCCACCATAAAAATATTATCAATGTTTATGATTTTGGTTACGATGCAAAGTTGGATAAATATTATTACACCATGGACTACCTAAATGGAGTAGATTTAAAGAAATTTTATAACGATTCACTGGGTGAAGATGTATTTGCAGATGTTGCATATCAGGTACTTAATGGACTTAATTATCTTCACTCAAACGAAGTAATACACTTTGATATAAAACCTGAAAATATTATTATCATAGATAATGATGGAGAATTAACAGTAAAGCTGATTGATTTCGGATTATCTGAGATAAAAAAATCAGTGACAGACCAAAGTGGTACTGTTAGAGGAACAATCGAATATATAGCTCCGGAATTTTTCTTAGATCCTACTAAAGTTTCACCAAAAATAGACCTTTACTCACTTGGGATAGCAATTATTCACGCAACTGCAGGAGAGAGTTATTATTCTTCAATGTCAAAAAAGATCAGTGGAGAAAGATTACTTCAAGCTCTTAATGAGATGTATGATAATAACAAACAATTATTAAGTGAGTTCAAAAGTAAAAAGATAAAATATTTTATATCTCATTTAATTCAGAAAGATCCCGGAACAAGAATATCATCTGCAATAGAAGCTATAAGTGTATTAAACAGTACATTTGGCACAAGTTACCCTGTACCGAATATTTTTCATACGACGTCTTTTTTAAATAATACAAAATTCATATTAAGAGATAATATATTTAATAATTTATTGAAGATACATAAGATCACAAATCAAAAAAAGGGCGGTAAAACAGTTTTTCTTTATGGGCCTTCAGGATCTGGTAAAACAAAGATATTGGATCAAGTATTTTACAATATTACACTTTCCTTGGAAAAGATCATTCGAATGTATTTAGAAGACAATACAAGTGAAAATTTTTTGATCGGTAAACTTCTTTTAAGAAAAGCTTATAATAGCTTCAAGAATATTGTTGATATTGAAGATGAATACCAAAGATTAAATAAAGAAATTGATTCTATTGCAGAGAAAGAGCAGGATTATTTCTATATATTTGATGATGTAATAAACTTTCTATGCTTGTGTTCTGACAATAAGAATAATAGGCTGACTTTGATTTTCGATAATTTTGAAAGATATGATCAAGAATCGGTAAGATTCATTAACAGGTTGATCGGCTATAACAAGGAAGGGTGTCTTTTAATCATCATATCTTTAACAACGGATAGGATGTCCCAAAGTATAGAGCAAAGCTATAAGCTAATAGAATATGATCCTGAAATTGAGAATATTGAAGTTCCTGCTCTATCATTTAATGAAACTGAAAGAGCAATTACCTATTTTCTAGGAGAAATAGGTAATGTTCCTGAAAATTTCAACAAACTTATTTTTGATTATAGTGTAGGTAATTTTAGGACACTAATGACCTTTTTCGATGGATTTATTCAAAAAAATGTGGTCAGTTATGTAGGTGGAGTTCTATTTTTTAAAAATAAGGAAAATTTCACAAAAGTACTTAAACGAGGTAGTAAGAAATCTGTGAAAAGCCTTATTAAAGGGCTAGATGAAAATGACGTAAATATTCTAATATTATTAGCAATCACATTTAATAAATTGACTATTGATGAAATACGAAAATTTATTCCTTTGAGTGAATTTGATTTGAAGAAAGCTTTATCCAGATTGGTGAATTTAGGATTGATATCAGGGCACAACAACCTGTTTAAAGTGGTGAAAAGTGAAGTAAAAGATTATATCTTCAGTTCTTTGAAAAAAGGTACGCTAAAGAAATTTTACTTAAAGATAATAAAGCTTGATCAGGATGATAAATTTTACAGATCTGCAGTAAGGGTCATAAAAT
>WTAK01000012.1 GCA_013139625.1 Candidatus Delongbacteria bacterium
CTGCTTGAACATCTAATACAAAGTCTGCAGGATAAGCATTATCAGGATCATTTACTGTCAGATCAGCTAAGGTTATTGTTATTGGTGTATCTTCATCAGTAGCTAGAATTTCCTGATCTGTAATAACTGGAGCATCGTTTATTGCATTAACTGTAACTGTCAGGTCAAAAAGAGCACTTTCTAATTTAGTTTCACCATCGTTTACTGTAACAGGAACTGTTAGATCTCCAACAAAATTTGAATCAGGGATAACGGTAGTACTGTCTACTGTATAATTTGTTCCTGCCTGAACATTTAATGTAAATCCTGTCGGATAAGCATTGTCAGGATCACTTACTGTCAGATCAGCTAAAGTAATTGTTATTGGTGTATCTTCATCTGTAGCTAGAACTACCTGATCAGTAATAACTGGAGCGTCATTTACAGAATACACCAATATTTGTGCTTGAATTGCAGAAGACGATAGAGTAGAATTGTTATCTTCTGCTAAAGTTGTAAATGCATTTAGCAGTCCGCTACTATTTGTATCTGGTGTCCAATAAGCATTATTCGTTGCATTAACTGTTGAATTTAAAAAATTGTAATCAGTAGCTGTACCTGAACTCGCACCTATCTTTAATGTACCTGATGTAATAGAAGCAATAATAAATGCATCTACTGTCCCGTCAACATCAGCTTCATCACCTTGAGTTTTTAAGTCTACAAGAGTTATTTCAACTTCAGTGTCTTCATCAGTTGAATCTATAGACGCGATAAAGGCTGTAAATGTAGGTGCATCGTTAACAGAATTTATCGTAACTGTTATATCGTATGAAGCACTTTCTAATTTAGTTTCACCATCATTTACTGTAACAGGAACTGTTAGATCACCCACGAAATTTGTATCAGGTGTGATTGTAGTGCTTTCAACTGTATAGTTCGTACCTGCTTGAATATTCAAAGTAAAGTCAGTTGGGTAACTATTATCAATATCTGTTACTGTTAGATCTGCTAAAGTGATCGTTAAAGGAATATCCTCATCTGTGGTTAACACTTCCTGATCAGTTATTACTGGTGCATCATTTATTTCATTTATAGTGATCGTAACAACATCTTCATCAATTTGAGTACCTCCAACACCAGAATTACCTCCATCATTTGTATTTATAGTAATCGTTGCCTGACCATTGTAATTATAAGTTGGATCAAATATTAAACCATCCAAAGCATTATTAACTTCTGCAACAGTACCATCAAAAATCATCAGTGCATCATCAACACCATTACCACTTATAAATGACAATCCTGAACTTCCTGATAAGCTCATTACACCATTTGTAGATGTTAAAGTGATCCTCAGATTACCTGAACCAGCATCAATATCTGAAATAGAAATTAATGAAGCATTTGTAGCATTGAATGTATACAAACTATCTTCATCGATCGTAATAGTGTAATCTTGAAGCGAATTTACCGGAGCATCATTAACAGCCGTAACTGAAACCTTAGCAGTAACAGGAGTAACTGACTCAGCACCATCATCATCGATAGCTACTACTGATAAAGCATCTAGATTACCATTCTCATTATTTGCTGGAGTCCAGTATCCATTCTTAGTTGCATCAATTATATCATTTGTTGTAGTCGCATAAGCTGTTGCAGTTCCAGCATTTGTTCCTATCTTTAAAGTACCACTGACTACGGAAGCAATTCTGAAACCATCTACGGTGCCGTCAATATCAGCTGCATCTCCCTGAGATTTTAATTCTGATAGATCAATTTCAACTTCAGTATCTTCATCTACAATGTCCAGAGATAACGAATAAGTTGTTAAAGTTGGAATATCATTTACATCATTTACTGTCAAAACAAAAGTATCTTGCGCAGTATCTTTGGTATCATCAACTGTTAATGTTATTGTAGCAGTACCATGCTGATTTGCAGCCGGAGTTAATGTAACGGTTCGGTTATCACCAGATCCGCCAAATGAAATATTTCCATCAGGTAGTAGTGTCTGATTTGAAGATGTTCCTGTTAAAATCATAGGATCACCATCCATATCATCTATTGTTACAGCTATTGCTGAGGTTGGTGTATCTTCATTTGTACTTTTATCTGTTACATTGCTTATTGTAGGGGTAGTATTAGTTGCTCCTACACCATAAATTCTAACATTATCAAAAGCTATTTCTTCAGAACCATCAAGATTAAGCATTATTCTAATAGAAACAATCGTTGCCCCATTGGTATCGAAAGTATAAGAAAAGTCCTGAAAGGTAGATGTAATCAAAGTTCCTTCTCCAAGTCCATCCAAATTTGCATCATGTCTATAATCATCAGTATTTGGTTCTTGCCCACGAAAAGCACCAACCATTGTAAAACTACCTTGATCTACATTTAAATCTCCAGTCGGAGGAGTATTAGCGTCAAATGCATACTGGACTTCAAGTCCCTCAATAGGAATCTCACTATATTCAACACCTCCACTACTATAAGGACTTGCTACTGCAATGTCCACTCTAACTTGTGTATAAGAAGATATATTTTGACTAGCTAAAACACAATATACATTTGCTCCATCACCAAGTGGATTTTCACCCGGTTCAAGCCCCTCATCAGTATCTTCTACTGCAAAGTAATTAATACCATCAATGTTATTCATAGGCTCTGGCCAGTAGTTATAGGTATATGGAGGACTCCCTTCTGTTAATTTATATGATGCATTTGATATTACCAAAAAATAATCGTTCATCCCATCATCAAAACTATTTGCATCGTAATTAGATTCATCAACTTCAAAACTTTCTTGCAAAAGTAATGTTTGACCTTGCAACATAATTGGTAAAATAACCAAAAGTAGCATTAATTGAATCATTCTCTTAAACATATCTCTCTCCTATATTTTAATATGTATTTTGTGTGGGATATAAAAATGTGAAAAATAAAACGATTTCACAAGTAGTAAATTTTATATTTTATTCATTACCCTTCACCCTTCAATGTTGCTCTTTCATTTCTTTTGTCAAAGTTTTCATTTTTACAAGATGGATTGTAACACATGTTGCCAGTGTAATTAATAATATTCTTATCCATATCAGTTTTGTATAAAATATAGCAGAAATAAGTATAACAACCCAGAGAAAGATATTGGATATTATCTTCGATCTTAAAGAAACTGCACGAAATTTCAAATAGTATTTTATATAGTCACCGAATAGCTTATGATTGGTAATCCAGTTATAAAGAGATTTTGAACTTTTCAAAAAACAAGTTGCAGACAAAAGAACAAAAGGAGTTGTAGGAAGCAAAGGTACAAATATTCCTATGACACCAATTGAAAGAGATGTAAAACCGGCAAAAATCAAAATATATTTTTTTACTAAATACCTCCTTATAATAAAATCGCAGTGGGAAGGCGTAGGAGCCTTCCCCTACGATGAACACTTTCTCTTTCATGCCTTATGTTAATGTTCAATGGATTTGTGCTCCGTTGTTGAGGTTAGAAGTCAGAAACATTGACATTCCTTGAATGTTACTATGATACAACCTTATTCAGATCAATTTCCAAACCACCATCTTTTAATTCTTTGGCAAGTTTGAATTTCCAATCATCACTTCTGTTAACTTCAATATATACTACTGCATCAAAATCGGAAGGGATTTCAATATCATCTTTTAAAAGTGCAATTACCCTGTGCCTTCCTAATTTACCTATAAAATATCCAAGCTCAAATAATACATTCTGTCTTGCTCTTGGTTTTAATTCTGGATCAGTTACATTTAACCCACCTATATCATCTGGAGTAATGAGAACGACTGCAAAAGCGACATCCGAATTAGCTTCAAATTTCTCAATTATTGTTTGACCTCTACTTGATTGTTCATGTAAAATTATTGCTTCAAGATCAAGCTTTTCTAAAAACCGAGCAGTTGATTCTTTTAATTCATTATCTCTCCCATGTACTAAAAATATTCTCTTCGAATCAATAATATTTATTGCTTGTTGTTGATCTACATTAGATTCAATACTAAAACTTTCATCAGATTCTATTACTCCAATTGTACCATCAATAATGTCAATAATTGTTGGGATTAAATTCATTTCGTAAGGTGGGGTAAATATACAATCAAACGGATTAATATTATGGGCAACTATTCCCCCAATGGCTGGGGGTGGTGCTATTGAACATCTTTTTGCAGTACCGGCTTTATAAACAAGTTTTTCAACAAATTTAACATTTTTATTTATATATTTCCTT
>WTAK01000371.1 GCA_013139625.1 Candidatus Delongbacteria bacterium
TTTGACTGGCAAGTCTTATTCTCTGTGCTTCACCACCAGACAAAGTTCTTGCATTTCTATCTAAGGTTAGATATTGAAGGCCTACATTCATTAAGAAATTCAATCTTTCACACATCTCTTTTTGTAATTCTTTGATTATCACATTTTCTTTGTCGGTCAAATGGTTAGGTAGATCTCTTATAAATTCAGTTAGTTTATTAATTTCCATAGAAGTTATTTGATCAATACTATACTTGTGTACTTTTACAGAAAGAGATTCTTTTCTCAATCTTTTTCCATCGCAGGAAGTACATTTACTGTCTTTCATAAATGATTCATAGTAATGTCTTGCCATATTTGAACTTGTTTCCCGATATCGTCTTTCGATCAAGTTTGCCAAGCCTTCGTAAGTTGTATTGATCACACCTTTAAAGCTTTTTGAAACATAATCCAGTGACATTTTTCGTTTGGTACCATACATTATGGCTTCAAACAGCTTCTCAGGTATTTTATTCATTGGAGTTGTAAAATCAACTTTATAGGCTTTAAAAAGCCCTTCGATCTTTTTGAACTCCATATTTTGTCCCAGTGTATATGGAATCGCTCCTTTAGGAATACTTTTCTTAGGATACTTTATAAGCCTATTGATGTCAATAGTTTTTAAAAATCCTAATCCGTGACAATCATTACACATACCGGATGGTGTGTTAAATGAAAATGAATTCGGTGAAAGGTCAGGATAACTTATATGGCATTTTTGACAATAATTCTTTTCACTGTAGAGTTTTTGTTCTTTTTTATCAAGGTTATCAATGATGAGATTTCCACCGGAAAGTTTCAAAGCGATCTCTACGGATTTGGCTAAACGACTTTTTATATCATCTCTTTTCTTTAACCTATCAACTATAACATAAAGTTTATGAAATTTTTTCTCATCAACATTTATTTCATCATCAAGTGTATATTCTTTTTTATCTATAAGAACTCTGAAAAATCCTTCAGCTCGTAAGTAATCCAGAGAGTTTTTTAAGTTACCTTTCTGTCTTTCTATGTACGGTGATACGATAATAAACTTTGAATCATCAGCTAAACTTTTAAGAATATCATTTATGATCTCATCCAAAGCTCTTGAATGAACTTCATTACCGCAACTATAGCAATATTGATGACCTGCCCTTGCAAATAACATTCTAACAAAATCAAATATTTCAGTGACAGTTCCAACGGTAGATCGGGGATTTGAAGATGAAGTTTTTTGCTCAATTGAGATTGCCGGCGATAAGCCTTCAATAGAGTCAACAACAGGCTTTTTCATAATTCCTAAAAATTGCTTTGTATAATTTGACAATGATTCGACATATCTTCTTTGACCTTCAGTGTAAATAGTGTCAAAAGCCATTGATGATTTGCCGGAACCGCTGATACCGGTGAATACGATTAATTTATTTTTATCTAATTCTAGATCTAAATTTTTCAAATTGTGCTCACATGCACCTTTTACAATTAATTTATCTGAAGAGCCCATAATTTATTCCATCTATATTATTTTGAATTATAAAGATACAAAAAAGAGGCATTATAATAAATGACTTTAATTAGAATTTTTTTGTTTAGAAATAGTCGCATGTAAATTTTATTGTTTGACAAATCACGATTTTTTTGTTATATTGAGAATAAGAAAAAAAATCCGAGGGGATTTCATTTAGTTTTTTTCAGCTAAGAACGATAGAATAATACAGAGTTTTACCGAAAATTTCTTTAAAAATAAAAAAGAAATAAGAAACTTTGCCCTCTAATTTTTTTCTAATGTGATCTCCATATTAAGTGGAGGCAAAGGAGGGTATGATGAAGAAAATTCTAGTGATACTGCTAATGTTAGCAGTCGTAGTATTTGGCGTAGAAAGAATGAAAACTCAAAACTTCAAGAGTACACTATCGGACAAATATGGATTACCGTTGGATGATGGAACTTACCAAGTTACTTTCAAGTTCTATGACAGCTCAAAAAATGGAATATTACTTGAAGAAGAAGTTAAACTGGTCAAGTGTAAGGATGGTATCTGCATAGCCGAGCTGAAAAGTTTGCAAAAACTTGCAAACAGTGGATATGGTGTTGTTTGGATTGGAATTAAAACGGATAATATCCAAGAAAGTGCTTTTAGGATAAGAAAATACTTGGATAAGCCAGTAAAATGATTTTCTTTGAAATGTTTCTCAAAATTTAAACCTTCCCTTTACGGAAGGTTTTTTTTATTTTTACTTTAAGTTCAATAAAATATAGGAGCTTCTTATTTCTACAAACAAATTAATTGTTATAACAGGTCAAACAGCAACGGGTAAAACAACTTTGGCTGCTCATATAGCTAAATTATTGGATGGAGAGATCATAAGTGCTGATTCTAGACAAGTATATAAATTTATGGATATTGGTACAGGGAAGGATCTTGATGATTTTACTATTGACGATAAAAAGATCCCTTACCATTTGATAAATATTTGTGAACCCGGTGAAGAATATAATATTTATCGATACCAAAAAGATTTCTTAGAAGTTTATAAAGATATTATTTCAAGAAATAAACAACCAATTTTATGTGGTGGTTCAGGTCTATATGTTGAATCAGTGTTGAAGAACTATAAACTTATGAATGTTCCTATCAATGAGCAGCTGAGAAATAACCTTGAAGAAAAAACTGATGAAGAATTGGCTATTGTTTTACAGAGTTATACAACTCCTCACAACACTACGGATCTTATGTACCGCAAAAGATTAATTCGAGCAATAGAAATAGCAGACTATCAATCAAAGAGTAATATTGATGAGCAATTACCTGAATTAGATCATATTATTTTCGGAATTCGTTTTGAAAGGGATATGCTGAAAAAAAGAATAACAGAAAGACTTCGAGCAAGATTTGATGAAGGTATGATCGACGAAGCAAAGAATTTATTGGATATGGGAATTTCAAAGGATAAGTTGATCTATTACGGTTTGGAATATAAGTTTCTGGCAGAGTACCTTGACGGACAATATAATTACAATGATATGTATCAAAAGCTTAATTCAGCGATACATAGGTTTTCTAAAAGACAGATGACATGGTTTCGAAGAATGGAGAAGAATGGTTTTGACATTAATTGGATAGAAGGAAAATTATCATTAGAGGATAAGATTAAATTTGGAATGAATTTATTGAAATAGGTATAAAAAATGAGCAAAATATTAATTCTAAGCGGGGCAGGGTTATCAGCAGAATCGGGGATAAGTACTTTCAGAGATTCTGATGGTCTGTGGGAAAACCACGATGTGATGGAGGTTTGTTCTGTAGAAGGATTTTTCAGAGATAGAGAAAAGGTTCTTGGTTTTTATGATCAGAGAAGAAAAGATATAGAGGATAAAGAGCCGAATGATGCTCATTTTATGATCGCAGAAATGAAAAACAAATTTCCGGATAAAATTACAGTTATGACACAGAATGTGGATAATCTCTTAGAACGGTCAGATTGTGCAGATGTTTTACATCTTCATGGTCAGCTTACAGAATTAGTTTGTGAGATGTGCGGAAATATATTTGATATTGGCTATAGACCGATTAAAGAATATTCAGAGTGTCCTGAATGTCAGAGTCATGCTGTTAGACACAATGTAGTTATGTTCGGAGAAGCTGCTCCGATGTATCAAAGGCTATATAATGAATTAATGAGAACAGATCTTTTAGTGATAATTGGAACCAGTGGGAATGTTCTACCTGTTTCTCAGTTTGCTTCATATACAAAATATTCAATACTGAATAACTTAGATGAATCTTGGGCAATAGATAATTCGGTATTTACACATACTTTTTACGAAAAAGCAACTACTGCTGCTCCAAAGATAAAACAGCTCATTGAGCAGTTTATTGAAACGGGCGCGATTTCGTAAAGACGTACTACCAGTACGTCTCAACAGAAAAGCCCAAAAATAAAAAAACCCTTGAGATTTCTTAAGGGTTTTTTGTTGGTGCCTCCTCGCGGAATTGAACCACGGACACAGGGATTTTCAGTCCCTTGCTCTACCGACTGAGCTAAGAAGGCATCCTAATTCGGTACGCGCTAAATATACAACTATAAAAAATTCTTGTCAACAGATATTTTACGATTATTAGAGTAGATCATTTAACCTCTTGGATGGTATTGTTTATAAACCTGTTTTAGGTGTTCTCTATCTATATGTGTATATATCTGAGTTGTAGTTATATCCGCATGTCCAAGCATTTCCTGAACAGCTCTCAGATCAGCACCACCTTCTAACAAATGAGTAGCAAATGAATGCCTAAAGGTATGAGGATGGATTTTAATATCCAAATGAGCCATTTCAATATATTTTCTAACGATTTTCCAGAATCCCATCCTTGTCATAGGATTTCCTCTAAAATTAAGAAATAAGGTTCCACCAGCCTTTCCTTTAACTGCTAACTCAGGTCTGGATTCATCTAAATATCTCTCTAAAAAATCTAAAGCACTTTTACCGATAGGTACAATTCTCTCTTTATTTCTTTTTCCGATAACACGAACGATCTTATCTGAAAAAATAACAGAATTATAATTGATTGTAAGTAACTCACTGATCCTCATACCACATGCATACATCATTTCCATCATTGCTCGATCTCTTAGACCTAAAGGAGTTTCAAGATCAGGTAGATTAAACAACTTGTCTATTTCTTCTACAGACATTACTTCGGGTAAAGTTTTAGGATGTTTAGGAGTCTCAATGTGTAAAGATGGATTATTTGTTGAATAATCTTCGTTGACAATAAATTTATGGAAATTCTTTATTGAGGAAAGATTCCGTATGATAGAATTGATATTTAGCCCAATATCTCGAAGCTCTGTAACGAAATGTCTTATATCTGTAGCTTGAATCTTGTCAGGAGTTTGAATGCTTTTCTCCGAAAGATATTTGATGTATCTGTTAAGATCATTGCTATATGATTCAAGAGTTAACTCGGAAAGACCTTTTTCAAACAAAAGGAAATCGTAATAATTTTCAAGTATATCTTCAAGTTTTTTCATAAAGAGTTTACTTGGTAAGAGTGTAAACAGTAGCGGCAGATAAACTTAGCTGATAGAGTATTGTCGTTATATCTTTCGTCAACTCAAAATAATCAACTTTATCATAGTCGTAAGGAACATAAACAATATCACCAGGCTCAAGGTCATAATTAAGGATATTGCTGAACCACCCTTTTTCTTTGACCAATTCTCCGTTTGCCTTGATGATATAAATATTATCACCATCACCTGTATCGGTTATGCCACCGACTTTATCCAAATAGTATTCAACATCAGTATTACTTTCATTGTAAGTAATAGCAGTTTGCTGATAAACTTCACCCATTACAAGAATTGTTCTAGAAATTGCGGGCACATAGATTGAATCCTGATCCATAAAATAAAATTCTTCATGATTCCCTTTATCATCAATATCTATAATAACTCTTCCGGATGTTTCTAAAGAATCAAATTTTTCAATATTTAAAGCTGATGCAAGATCTCCTTCACCAGATAGGATCATTTTCATCTTTAGCTTATTGTTTAACTCTTCTTTCAACTCTCTAATCTTCTGGGATTGTTGTTTCTTCACTTCTTCACGGAATATCTGGGTAGATTTAATTTGAGCATATTTTGTAAATCCTCCACATCTTTCTAGAAGATCAGACAATTCTTCACTTTCTCTCAGAGCATAAGTGCCTGGAAAGAGCACTTCTCCTTGGATCCTAACATAATTTACTCTAGCGTAGTCTTTAATCCTACGAACGAAAAGAATATCGTTAATGTTTAACTTTGTCGTACTAATTTCTCCAAATCCGATCTTTCTTGTTTTCAGTGTTTTATTTTCTTTGTTTATTCCTGAAACAACTTCCAGCGAATCAGTTAGCGCATCATAAGTAAATCCTCCGGAAAGTTTTATTAGATCAGCTACGGTCATATTTTTGGAGTGTATATATTTACCATTATTTTTAACATGCCCATACACTCTAACGTATTGAACTGGATTATTTGCATTGAAATTAAAAATGTGCAATTTGTCATCCGCTTTTAGCTTATAGGTACTTGGATCAACATCAGTGAAATAATCATACCCGTTTTTTCCTTTATTTCGGATGACAAGATTACTTGTAATATCGCCGTTTATTGTTAAACCACCAGCATAACCGATAAGAGTATTTGCGGTCATATCAGAAGTGTATTTATAATCACCATCTTTATTTATTTCTCCGGAGATAGAAACAATAGGGAAATAAGAAATTGAATCTAAGCTGAATACTTCAATAGTATCTCTAGGAAATATTTTAATGTTTTCATCCCCATTTCTAGCTAAAATACTTTTAGGAGAGAAATTTAATAGAAGATCTCTTTTACCCATACCATTTTTTCTTATTATATTTCCATAATCAAGGTTGGTACTTTCATTTAGGATCTCGTCCGAGTTTATGATATTACCTAATGTCATATCTTTAGTGAATTGTATTTTTTTGTTATGTCTAAAATTACCCTTAAGATAAACATATCTCGAATTGTAAACCAATGTTGAGAAAACTCTTACAATATCACCATCTTTCAAAGTCGGATTATTATCTCCAGATACTGATTCTACAAGAGACCTTCCTTTCTTATCCAATCCTTCTATTTCAATTCTCGAAGTATCAGAGAATGGAGTTAAACCGGCAATTGTAAGTATATCATTTAGCTTCTCCCCTTTTTTATATTCGTAGATACCTTCTCTTTTAACATTACCGGCAATAGCTACTTGTTTGCCGATTAAAGGAACGAAAATAGTTTCATTGGATTGAAGTATATGATCTACCCTTTTTCCGAAGAACATCAATGAATACAAGTCCATTTTTTTTACTTTCCCACTTTCAGGGATCAATCCAATATCTCTCAGAGAACCTTCCGGTGAAATACCACCGGCTAGAGCAAGTATTTCAAAGATACTTGAAAATGGGGAAACGTTATATATGCCAGGTTTCGCTACGTTACCAACAACGAAAACGGTGATAGGTTTTACATCTGAAAGTCTTACGGTGAAATTAATTCCGCTAATAGATCCTAATTTATCTGAAATCGCTTTTTTTGCTTGTTTATAGTTCATCCCAGAAATATCGATTTTTCCGATTTGAGGTATAATAATATAATTTTCATTTGTTACCT
>WTAK01000121.1 GCA_013139625.1 Candidatus Delongbacteria bacterium
ATATATACTTTGAAGCAAGCTATTGAAGTTGCATTGAGCAATAATGAATCGGTCAAAATAGCTGAAAAAGAGCTGGAGAAATCAGATTATGTTTACAATGAAGCTTTCAGTGGAGCTTTGCCTAAAATTGAAGCTAATGTTACATATTTGAGAAATATTTATTCTTCTAAAATAACGAATATGGAATATTACTTTGCTTCATTTGCAAATGGTATTGCAGGTCTTAATAATATTGTCATGGATGAACATCCTGCTGCCGGTTTACCTGAAATGCAATTTCTAGAAATGCCTGAACCTACAGTTGAAGCCATGAAAGATAATACTATCAAAGTTGAATTCAGTCTTATTCAGCCTATATGGATCGGTGGTAAAGTTGGAACAGCGTTAGACATTGCAAAAATATATAAAGAAATGAGCTTATCTGCTTTTAAGCTGGAGCAAGATAAAGTTACTTTGGAAATAAAAAAGAATTTCTATCAAATATTACTATTGGATGAATCAAGAAAAGTTATGAGCTTGGTTAAAAAAGATGCCTATGCTAATCTTGATAAGATAGAAAAACTTTATGAAGAAGGTTTGGTCTCAGAATATGATATTATTCAGGCAAGAGTAAGAGTAAGATCTATAGAACCTAAGATAGTTTCATTGGATAATTATTATGATCTTGCAAAGGAATACCTTAAGATAAATATGGGACTTGATACAAGTGAATTGATTGAGATCGATGGCTCTATTACTGCAACATTTATCCCTGATACAACAAATTACTACGATAAAGCGATTAATAACAGAGTAGAATTAAAACTTTTAAACAATAAAAAAGATCTTCTCAGAGAAAATGTAAAAATTAAATTCTCAGATCATCTTCCATCTATCGTAGGTATTGCAAATTACACATTCCAATCACAAAATGATGACTTCTCTGATACATTTGAGCAAGATTACGGAGTTGGTGCTTTTAATATTGGCATTACTGCGAAGATACCTATCTTCAATGGATTTGGAACTAAAGCAAAAACAGATCAGGCAAATATTGAAGTAAAAAAGGCTTCACTTGAAATAGCAAAGATCAAGAAATTCATAAATCTTCAGCTTAAAGATGCCATGAGTAAATTAAAGCTGGCTCAAGAAGAGATCGTTCTCAGAGATCAGGAGATCGCTGAGTATGAAAAAGCTTTGGAAATAACTCAGGTAAGATATGATAATGGACTTTGTACTCAAATGGAAGTTACATCATCTCAAACTGCACTGGAAAGCTCAAGACTTGACAAGATCAACACCGTTCATCAATATATAACTGCACTGATAGATCTTGAAGCCGCAACAGGTATCATAACAAATACAGAATATAAATAATTGATAGTGTAAGGGCTCAACATCTTGAGCCCACGCACATATACAAAAAGGAGTCAACTAATGAAAAAAACATATCTTATAACACTACTAACCCTTCTCCTCTTACTCACAAGCTGTGCCAAAGAAGAGGCCGTAGCTCAGAAAGACACTTCTATCGAAGCACTTCAAAAAGCTCAAGGCATCCCTGTGAAAATCACAAATATTAAAAAGCAGGATATTACTCAGTGGGATGAGTACTCCGGAACCCTATCAGGATTTGAAGAAGTTTCAGCCTTCGGTATGCTTGGAGATAACTTTTCGAAAGTAAATATCGAAGTAGGTGATCTTGTGAAAAAGGGGGATATCCTTGCCGAATTTTCAACTGATTTCCCGGGTGCTAATTATAAACAAGCTAAGATAGGGTATGAAACTGTTGAAAAAACTTATAGCAGAATGAAAAAAGTCTATGAATCAGGTGGTATTTCTCAGCAGCAATTAGATGAAGTTGAAGCTCAATATAAGATAGCAAAAGAAAATTTCAATGCTACAAAGCAATTGGTCAAGGTAATATCCCCAACATCAGGTGTTGTTGTCAGTGTCAACTTTGATAAAGGCAGTAAAAATGATCCTAAAAAACCATTTTGCTCAATTATTAAGACCGGAAAACTAAAGACAAATATCTTCATAGAAGAAGAAAAGATCGCAGCTTATAGCAAAGGTCAGAAAGTCAGATTAAAATGGGATGGTATCAAAAATAAAGAGTTCGTTGGAATAATTAATAAAATATCAATGTCATCAAATCCTCAGATGAGAGGTTTTTCAATAGAAATTCTTGTTAATAATAAATCGGAGGAACTGATGCCGGGGATCTTTGTCTATATCTATACTCCGCATTTCACAAAGAAAGATATTATTGTGATCCCTAGAGAGGCAGTGTTTCAGGAAAGTGAAAAAGATTATGTCTATGTTACAAACAGTACCACTGCGAAGAAGAAAGAAATTACACTTGGTAAGAATATAGGCAATAAAATTGAGATCGTAAAAGGCTTATCTGTAGGAGATAAACTCATCTCTGAAGGACGAACACTGCTAAAAGAAGGCAGCAAAATAAAAGTAGTGGAATAGAAAAAGGGGCTCAGCCCCTTTTTTAGGTATAAGTTATAAAGTATGAGGTATGAGTTTTACTTCACCAAAACCATTTTCTTTGCTTCAGATACTCCATCGACTTTTAAAATATAGTAATAAGTACCTGCACTTACATTTGAAAGATCAACTCCAACTGAATGCTTTCCTGCTGTCATGAAATTATCAACTGCATTTCTAACGATCTTACCTTCCTGATTAAAGATATTTAAGCTGACCATACCTTTCTTTTCAATATCGAATTCAATAGTCGTAGTTGGATTAAAAGGATTAGGATAATTTTGCTTTAGGCTAGTTGAATTAGGAGTGTAACCATTTTGGTCGATACTACCACAGGAGTTTAATACAGCAGGTAGTCCCGTATCCGGCATAAGAGGTACCATTCCTATACCTTTAACTCCACTAGTTACATCATCAATTACCCAAGATCTTGTATTATAAAAACAATTTTTTAATCCATCATTTTCATCAATCATAAAAACATGCAGTATATTACCTATTCCCCAAGCAGTAAAATGTTCCATTTCAAATTTTACTGCACCTCTGTATGCAAGGATCTTTACTTCTGACCCAAAATCCTCTAACTGGGTTACTTCAGTAAAAGGTTCTTCTGGATAGCCACCTTGTCCAAGAGATGGTACAACGATTGCCGGACCAGATCCTTGCTCAAGCCATGCTTGGAATGTTACATTATCGATAGTTCCAGCATCGTATTCTGATACTCCGTCTGGTTGAAGGATACCAACGTAAACAGTCTTTGAACTGCCTGAAAACAGGGGTAACATGCTTATTACAAGGATAAGTGTTAATATTCTTTTCATCTCTATCTCCTTAATATTTTCTCATATCAAAACAATTTCTTCCCTAATTACAATATAGTCACAATTTTCTGTTCCTCCAAATAAAAAATAAAATCATCTCCCTTTACTTCCTATCTTCCTGTAAATAATTTTATTTATATCGTGCGTTGTGAGACGCGATAAATCGTCGTCTCTACCACCTCATACTTCATACTTAAATACCTCATACCTATCTTTGTTCTTGATTAAAGAAGAAAGATTCCATATTTTTAGCACTCTTTTATAGTAGTAACTTATAATATTTTAGTTATATTACTATGTTATAAGAAGAAGTGAACATTAACTTGAAATTAATAAATTGGAGGCATAAATTGGAAAACTATATTATCTACAATGCGAACATCCTGACTTTCGGAGGCAAACTTCAGAATATCAGAAATGGTGCTCTATACATTGGCAGAGGTACGATCTTAGATTTCGGTGAAGAGAAAGATATACTTTCGAAACATTCATCAGTGGAAGAAAAATTCGATGCTCAGGGCAAATTAGTAATGCCGGGTTATATTGATCTTCACAATCATCTATACAGTAGCTTTTTCCAAAATGTACCTTTGAAAACAAAAGGTATCAACAAACATTCAGACTTCATGAATAAATTCTGGTGGGAACTGACAGGGAAACTTTCATCTGACGGAATTTACTACTCTGCTGTGAAAGGTATTATCAACTCTATCAAATCAGGTGTGACTACGATATTCAACCTACATTCAAGCCCAAATTGCATAGAAGATTCACTTTATGACCTATCCGAAGCATTCGAAGAATTATCTATGAGAGGAGTTCTTGCATACGAGATCAGCAATAGAACAAGCGAAGAAGATGCAGAGAAAATGTTAAAGGCAAATGCTGAATTTGCTCAGGAAAATAAGAATAATCCTTTAGTTTCAGGAATGATCGGAATTTATAACGCAAATGAAGTATCTGACGATATTCTGAGAATGGTCAGTAAGTTTATTGCAAAAAGTGATATCGGACTGATGATACATTTATCTGAATCTGAGGAGGAGGATGAAGAATCAGTAGATAAGCATAAAAAATACTGTATCGATAGATTGTTTGACATAGGTCTATTGAATGAGAAAACATTACTTGCGACAGCAAATTACTTAGATGAACCTGATATTGATATTATCAAGAAATCAGGAGCCGGAGTTATACTTACTCCTTCATCTACTGCTTACAAAGGTTTTGATATGGCTCCACTTGAAGCTCTATTTGAAAATAAAATACCTATCGGATTAGGATCAGACGGTATCTACCCTTCTATCGCCGGCGAAGCTGCTTTTGCTTACAAGATGATCCGTAAAGATCAAAAAGAATTTAACTCAGGAAATAAAGACATCAGCAATATTGTAACTTCATCAAGTTATAAATTGGCAAATAAATTTGTGTCTAAATCAATTGGTGAGATCAAACTCGGTGCTGCTGCAGACATAATCATGGTCGATTACTTACCTGAGCATGAGATCACAAAAGACAATCTTAATACTCAACTTTTATTCGGAATAATTCCATCAAGAATATCAACTTCGATCATTAACGGAAATATCGTAATGAAAAATTATGAAATGGTTGGTATTGATGAGCATGAATTAAACGAGAAATATTTAGAATTTGCCTCAGAATTAAAGCGTTAGCGTTTCTTAACAGATAAAATTTTATAACTGTTAACTAAGAAACCTTAACAAAATTGGCAAATATCATGTACGACAAACTAGAAAAAATAGAAGCTAGGTTTAATTACCTAACCGAATCTCTTGCAGATCCTGATGTTATCAGCGACAATAATAAACTTAGAGATGTAAGTAAGGAAAGATCAAAGCTTGAACCTATCATAGAAAAATTCTATGAACTAAAAACAATAGACAATAATCTTAGCGAAGCTCAGGAATATGT
>WTAK01000230.1 GCA_013139625.1 Candidatus Delongbacteria bacterium
TCTTCTCAGCACTTTCTCCGATCTTAAAAGTGTCACCTACAGAAATTTCGTTAAGATTTATTCCTTCGATAGTAAGTGTTTCGGAAAAATCTCCCGGGATAAGATCGCCTTCTATCCTAACTCTTGGGCAAAAATCTTGTTCTTTCATCTTTTCAATTGAGATAATAGAAATTTGTCGGTCACCGGGTTTGTTGTAGGCATCGCCTTTTAGTCCGATATCTTTAAGTAATTCTCCTGATTGGATAGAGGACTTACCACCCTTCTGCTCTGCGATATTTATTGAATGTATTTTACCTTGCATATAATTCCTTTTTTTTATTTCTCACAAAGACACTAAGGCACAGAGAATATTGTACGGGCGTTATTCATAACGCCCAAAAATTAAAACAATATAAATTCAGTTGTTTCACCTTCTTTAATCACAGAAATATCTTCATGAGCGATCAGAAATCCATCAGCTTTTGAAAGAGACATTATATCAGCTGACCCGTTTGAATCAACAGGAGTGATAAAGTATTGGTCATTATTTTTCTCGATCGTTGCAGGAAAGAAATTCCTTCTTCCAGATCTTTGCCTGAATTCTTTAGTCAAAATTCCCGATTTAAATTCAGGATAAATATCTGAAAGAGAACTCATTTTTTTAACAGCAGTAGTTACGAATAATGTAAAACCTACAAAATTAGATAAAGGATTCCCAGGTAGTCCAAATACTAAACCATTTGAATGTTTCCCGAAGAAAAGAGGTTTGCCGGGCTTGATCTTAACTTTATGGAAAATCTTATCAACACCGGATTCTTTTAACATTCCAGGAACAAGGTCGAATTCTCCCATAGATACACCACCTGATATCAGAAGAATATCATACTCCAAGCCTTGCTTGATAGCATTTTTCAGGGTTTCTTCAGTATCTTCCGCAATACCAATATACTCAGCATCATAGTTCAAATTATTACACATAGCTTGAAGCATTTGTCCATTACTATTATATATCTGTCCGGCTTTCAGTTCTTTTCCGGGTTCTATTATCTCACTTCCCGTATTTAAAATTGCTATCTTAGGTTTCCTGATAACTTTTATATTTTCATATCCTGCAGAAGATAATAATGCAATATGTGAAGTTTTTATCAAAGTTCCTTTTTCTAAGATTAACGCTCCTTTCGAAATATCCTCGCCTTTTAGACACACGTTAGCGCCCGTGATCATATTTTTCCTAAAGGTAATTAAGTCCCCTTCTTTTTCGGTATTTTCAATAGGTATAACTGTATCAGTTGAATCCGGAAGAGGTGCACCTGTCATGATGCTAATACATTCATCTGATTTAATATTCCCGGTAAAAAAATCTCCGGCAGCAACCATTCCAATATTTTTCAATTCGATCTTTGTATAATCTTTGATCTCATTTTTGTAAGCATAACCATCCATAGCAGACTTAACAAATGGAGGCATATCTAAAGGTGAATAAATATCTTCATCAAGAATATATCCTACTGAATTAATAACAGGTATGGAAATAGGGTTAAGAGTTTGAGCAATTTCTCCTACAAGTTCTAAAGCTATATTAAAATCGATCATATTGATCTCCTGGTTAAATGCTTTTAATTTTTAGAAAAAGGTTGACTGTATAAGAACCTGCCAGTATCATAAGTAAGCAAGCAATATTATTTAAAGCGACATTGAGTAGTCCGTAAGAAATTCCGTTTTGTTTGAACAATTCAATGGTTTCAAATGAAAATGATGAGAAAGTAGTAAAAGCTCCAAGGATACCGATAGCCATAAAAAGTTTAATTTCTGTAGGAGCGGAATAGTGATGAAATAACGCAAAAAGAGTACCTATCAGAAAACTTCCAATAACATTTACAGTAAGAGTACCAATTGGAATATTGGAAAGAGGGAAAGCATTATCAAAATATTTCGAGATCAAATATCTTGCAACAGCTCCAATACTGCCGCCTAGAGCTATATAAATAATGTTTTTCATATACATTTTCCTTTGTGATTTGCATTGATTATTTCAGGTAACAAATATAATCTTAATTGTTATTAAAAAAAATAAATTTCTTTGTGTATTTAAATATTAACTATATGTATATTTCACACAATGGCTCTGAAAAGGAGAGGAAATGACAACAAATATTGTAGATTATTATTTTTCTGACTTTACGACATCAGACTTTGATAAATTAATTGCATTCTGGGAAGATACAGGGGTTGGAGGCAAGAATAGGGGAGATACTGCGGATATTATTTCAGATTCGGGAGAAAATGGTGGTCGATTGATCTTAATGAAACTTGATGCAACAAATGAAATAATTGGTAGTGCATGGGTCACAACAGATAAAAGAAGAACTTTCCTTCATTATTTCGCAATATTGAAAGAGTATAGGGGAAATGGATTAGCCAACGATCTAATGGATGTTGTGATGGAACATGCTCAATTACTTGGGCTGCAATTCAGACTTGAAGTTCATGAGGATAATACTCCGGCTCTTGAGTTGTATAAAAAGTATGGATTTGAATATTTGGGAGATTACAATATTTATATAAACAGAGATATACAAAAAGAATAATTATAAGGACTATTATGAAGAGAATTATACACACAAATAATGCACCGGAAGCTAAGGGACCATATAATCAGGCAGTTGAAGTAAATGATACACTTTATGTTGCTGGCCAGATAGGTATGATACCGGAAAACGGAGTAATTGTAGAAGGTGGGATCAAAGCTCAGACGAAACAAACACTGGATAATCTAAGAGCAATATTGAATGAAGCAGGATATACATTTCAGGATATTGTAAAATGTACTTGTTTTTTAACAGATTTTAACGATTACAGAGAATTTAATGAAGTGTATGGAGAGTATTTTTCTTCAGATGCACCGGCACGATCTACTTTCGGAATAAGTGCATTACCTATAGGTTCGAAAGTTAAAATCGACTGTATCGCAGTGAAATAATGTATTGATTATTGTTAAAAGAATGGATTGAAGATTTTTTCATCTTTTAAAGTGGTATGCCTTCCGTGACCAGGTAGAATTATTATGCCATCATCTAATGGTAATATCTTAGTTTTTATAGATCTGAAAATTTCTTTCTCGCTTCCACCATATAGGTCACATCGTCCGATTGATCCTGCAAATATAGTATCTCCTGCGATCAAAACATTATTGTAAAGGAAACAACAGCTTCCCAGAGTATGCCCCGGAGTATGTAATATTTTGAATTCTAAACTTCCAACTCGGATTATATCTTTTTCCGTGAAAAGTTTATCAGGCTTTATTTTGACAGGTTTTACTGACATAGCAGAGTAATTTTTATTCGGATCCAGCAAGTATTCTTCCTCGTCTTTATGTACCCAAAAAGGAATATTGAATGTTCTTTTAAGTTCAGGAATAGCTCCAATATGATCGTGGTGACCATGTGTATTTACTATCAATTCAGGATCTGCATTAATACTTTTCAGATATTTGATAATTTTATCAGGATCGTCACCAGGATCGAAAATTACAGCTTTTGATGTTTCGGGGCATTTAGCGATAATACAATTCTCAGCGATATCACCCACTGGAATAATGTGAAATATTTTATTTATTATCATTTATTTGATCAACTTATATTTTTTTAATATTTTAGTTAGATGCTTGATCTTATCTTCCGGTAATTCAACTAAAGGAAGTCTAGTTGGACCTGTTTCAAGTCCCAGTAGTTCCATAGCCTTTTTTACAGGGGTAGGATTTGTATCAATAAACATAGTCTGACATAGTTCATTTGTATATTTTGCAAGCTGTAATCCTTTTTCAAAATCACCATCTAGCATAGCATGCACAAGCATACTCATTTGCTTAGGAATGATATTAGAAGTAACACTGATTCCACCTTTTCCACCGAGAGCCATCATTGAATAAATAAGATCATCTTCCCCAGATAATATTGATATTTTATCTTCAACAGCAAAGATTATTTTCTGAACCTGTGACATAGATCCGCTAGCTTCTTTTAATGCAATAATATTATCATGAATTGCGAGTCTTTCAACAGTTTCCGGCAGCATATTAACTCCTGTCCTGGATGGTACGTTGTACATAACGATCGGGATAGGCGATTTTTCTGCAACTTCTGAAAAATGTCGATATAATCCTTCCTGATTAGGTTTGTTATAATATGGTGTGATAACTAAAGCTGAATCAGCACCAACTTGTGAAGCCATTTTACATAGTGACACAGCCTTTGATGTGTCGTTGCTGCCACATCCTGCAATAACCTTTATGTTGTGAAAGTCAGCAAATTCAACACAAATTTCAAAGATCTCCTGAAATTCTTTCTTTGAAAAAGTAGGGTTTTCTCCGGTAGTTCCACCAGGAACAATACCATCTACTCCTCCAGCTGCTTGAAAAGCTATTAATTCTTTAAGTTTTTGTTTGTTTAAACTTCTATCATTCTTGAATGGTGTAACGATAGCTGTATATAATCCTTGCATAACTTTCTCCAATTGTAATTTAATATCTTCAAATATACTTAAATTATATGAAAAACAAAAAACAAATAATTCCTCTTGAAATAATTCAAACAATGTTATAATTTTCTTTTAATTGTTAGGTGAACTGTAAAACTTATGAAACGAATACTTACCAAAGAAACGATACTAATCGTACTCTTCTTACTGTCAGCAAGTTTGATCATGCTTGGAGTATTTTATTATGATATGTCTACGGAACTTTCCGAAAAAGAAAAAAGTAATATAAGTGAGATGGGCAATGAATATAAGATCGTAATTTTGAAATATGAAAGTATGGCAAAATTTTTATACTCATATATAGATAGTCGTGAAGACCTGAAAGAGATATTTTATAGATCCTCAAGAGAAGATAATTCAATAAAAAAGCATTTTATCAGAGAAGAATTTGTTGATGCTATAACTCCACTCTATGAGGAAGTTAAAAGGCATGAATTTTACGATATACAATTTCATTTTGAAGATGGAACTAATTTTGTTCGGATGAGACAAAATACAAAATATGGAGATAAGGTATCAGCTTCAAGGAAGAGTATATTGAGTTCTAACAGG
>WTAK01000052.1 GCA_013139625.1 Candidatus Delongbacteria bacterium
GCACCACTAGAGTAAGCTGAAAGATCTACAATAGGGGATATTGCATTTCCTTTTACATTCATACCTTCTCCCTGTGCATCCGAATCAATAAAAAGAAATTTTGATCCTGAGGATGGTATTCCTTTTGCGTTGTAATATTGCCAAGAAGTTGCTGTCCCACCAATTGTCCAACCTTGAAGACCTGATTCAAAATCCCAAACAATATAAGGTTGATTCGTATCAATTGTCACATTAAAACTATAGGTAGCAGATTCTCCATGAGCAATATCTTCCCCTTTAAGAACTATAGTGGAGCTTCCAAACAACAAGGAACTGGCAGTTAGTGTAAGCGTACTACCAACTAAAGAAACATCAATAACAGCCGGATTTGAATTACTCTCAATAGTTAGAGTAAGTGGATCGCCTTCAGAATCAACAAATACATTTGAAATATCAATAATTTCTACATCGGTTGGTATATAAGTTCTATCTGCGATTGGATTCTCCACATAAACACCTGCATTTGCAACTGTAAATGTTACAGGTAATACCTTAGTCGCTTCATCCATATCATTCGAAGCTATGATTATATCTGCCGTATAAACGCCAACTTCTAAATTAGTTGCATCACATGTTGCTGTAATTGTATCACTTCCAAATCCAACAACACTTCCAGTACTGCTATCAAGTGATAACCATTCAGGAGCTAGTTCGAATTCTATTGCTATTTGGTGAGTTAAATATGTGGAATTAAAAACCACAAGAGTTCCATCATCTCCATCAATATTTTCTATACCAATTGTACAACTATTCTGATAACCCTGTATATCTTCGTATTGAAATATTATCGTGCCATCTTCATACAGTATTACCTGAAATGTGTTTGGTGCAGTTATACCCCAATTTACCATTTTATACCACTCAATTATGAATCTATTATTAGCAATATCATGGTAAGTATAAACAGCACCCTCTGGAGAGGTTGTAATATCAAGATCATCCCAGTATGGTGCTATTATATTATTGGGATCCACATCATATGGTATTGGTGTGTTCTCATAAATAAATGATGCTGAAGTGAAAGAAAGAAATCCATTAGTACAAACATTTAGGGTACTATAGGTATTTCCATAAAATTCAAAATCAAATCCAATTGGAATATCAGCCCTGTTCTCATCCATCTTAGTGAACCCTAAATCTGTTCCTACTAGTGATATATCCACCCAATCATAAACAGGACCACCTACTTCATCTGAATCTTTCCACTTATAACCGTAAGTATCAGGTCCACCAAATGCTTTAATTTCTTTTCCACCAGTGTAGTTGATACTCATACTATAATTAAGTGTACCCAAATCTGTATTCTCAATATCGAAACTCTCGTCAACAAAATTGTCAGGTCTAGCAGTAGCCATTAAACTTGTTGGATTTAAGTTTATATCTGGGACTATTCCTGTTCCTGTTACAGCTATATACTCAGTAGCATGATTGGTATCAGATGAGGTAATTATAATATTCCCATTGTAACTTCCACCTGCAATTGGGGCAAATGTAAGATTAAAAGTTTTGTTGCTACCCGGTGCAACTGAATAGTCTACCGTACTCTTTATATATCTTACATTTTTTACATCACCTTTTACTGCTGCTAAAACCGTATAGCCTGTAATTGTTGTGATATCACCAAGAATATGCTCAATTCCGTGAGCGTTTGAAATAACAAATTGTTTAACTGAATTATTTCCAGACGAAATATTACCATAATCTAAATTTGTTGTATCAATAGCAAATATTCCACCCGAATCTACTTCATTAACTAATAGAGTAGATTGCTCAGTTTCAAGGTTAAAACCTGTAACTGTCAGAGTTACAGAAGTACCAACAGCAAAACCATGGTCAATAGATACATTTCCAGCAACATTAGTTAGCCTTGTTACATTCACTCCAGCTTGATATAAAGTTACTCTAGCACCTTCTATTGGACTACCGCCTGATGTTATAGTAGTAGAGTAATTTCCTTGAAATAAAACCGTACTTGCATTATCAATCAAGATCGGTTGATCAGTTCTAACTTGAAGTGTAACATCTCCAAATATATTCCATGCTTCCTGAGTATCTCTAGTTGCAGCATCCATTGGATTTTCTTCAAGCATTAGATTAGTAGCATTGAATGCAATTGCACCAAAATGTGTTCTTTGTTCGTTTGTAGTTATACCTGATCCAGGATTAGAACTATAATCATATCCACCAATGAGAATATCGTTAAAATAGTCTTGTCCACACATAGGTGGTGTCCACGGCTGACTGATCGAAGAAAACATACCTACTACAGCTCCACCTCCGGATTTTTTCAACCATGTTTCAGCAAAACAATCTCCACCTGAATACGATGTCTTACCTACTAAACATGCAACAGACATAATAAAAGGTAATTTATCTCCGTTTGTAAGACTGCTAACATCAGCATTGTTATAGTCTCCAACACTCCACCCGGTTTCATTACCGTGGTTTGTGTAGTTAATAATACTCACACCTGAATTAATAACGCTTGAAATTGATCCTGATGTCGCATTTAAAGTTACAAAAGCACTGTTATTATCATACTCCCTATTGACTGTTGTATAGTTAAAAGAAAGTAATCTGTTTCTGACATACTCCTGATGCTGATCATCAGCTTCACCATCGTCCCCACCTCCATCACCTTCGTATCTTGCTATACCTAAAGCGGTGTCATACCATGATGCTCCAATCTGAGGATTCTTTTCATAGTTTATAGCTTTGTTTATTTGAGTTGCTACATCTGCACTGCTTTGCACCGAAAATCTTCCAACCATTACATCAATATACTGGTCAAGTCCAACAACGCAACCAAGCATAGGATCCTGAGAGCCTATTGTTGATGTCACACTGTTTAGTAGAGCTGATCTTAAATTTGCCCAATCACCAACTAGTTGAACATAAAGTATATTTGGATTTGCGTCATACTGTGTTTGTATGTCACCTGTTTGATGAAGATTTGTTCCGTTCGCAACTTCTAATA
>WTAK01000346.1 GCA_013139625.1 Candidatus Delongbacteria bacterium
AGGACATACAATATTATCATAAAGCTTAATATTAGCTTAATTCTAACTCTTCGATCTTTTCTTAGAACAAAGATCTCATTCCACATTAATATTGAATAGTTACGCATAGTAAAACTTTTTTAGTTGAAGTAATCTATTGCATTTTGAAATATCTTTAGGCCATCAGGTATATAATCTTCAGGTAGATCTTTGAAATTAGGGTGATGGAATCTTTCAACATTTCTTTCAGGATGAGGCATCATACCCAGAATTTTGCCGGTTATATCAACTAATCCTGCTACGCCTAATTTAGATCCGTTTGGATTATAAGGATACTCTTCCGTTGGATTGTCATTACCATCCACATATTGGAAAGCCACAAGTTCTTTATCAAATAAAGCTTGATATTCTTCATCGGTCTTAGTTATCAATTTTCCTTCCGCATGAGCAGCTTGGATCTTCATAGTCTTACCATTTAATCCTTTTAGCCAAGGAGAATTTATTTTCTCAGGGATCTTAATATCAACCCATCGGCACTCAAAATGTGCGTTATCATTCCAATACAGCGACACATCCGGGCTTCCTAAATTATTGTATGGAAGTATTCCCAAGGTAGTTAAAACTTGAAAACCATTGCAAATACCAATAATAAGTTTCTTACTTTCAATAAATTTATATAGGTCGTCTTTTAACTTTAGAAGGTTGTGAGCAAGTATCTTTCCACTTTTCACATCATCACCGTAAGAAAAACCTCCTGAAAAAGCTATAATATCAAAATCATTTAGCTTCTTTTCTCCTGACAATATCAAATTCAAATGTACTTCTTCTGTAGTGGCACCTGCAAGTTCAAATGCTCTTCCGGTCTCAACATTGCAATTTATTCCGTCTGTGATCAAGACTAAGATTTTTGGCTTCATTTTATCCCCAATTTGTGTTGATTTAAGATAGTAAGAATATATAATTTTTGTAATTTAAAGTCAATCAGTTATATGTTTAGTTTTGACATATTGAAACAATGTTTTATAATGTAGGGAATGCAGGAATGCGTTCCTTATACATATTTTGTAAAACAAACAATAATTTAGTATATTTAAAGAATGAACCACCGGAGATCAATTATGAATAAAATAAAATACCTATTTCTTTTAATATTCCTTCTTACTAACTTATCATATTCTTACACAAACGCTTATGTTACAGTGGAAGGAGCTGGAGCTATGGACGGTTCTTCTTGGGGAAATGCTTTACCAGCAGACTCTATTCAAGTAGCTTTATGGGGTAATGGAGTTTTTTGGAATAGCGAAGTTTGGATTGCGGAAGGTGTTTACAAACCTACTATAATAATTGAAGAATCAACTGATGATAGAGAAAAGTTTTTTAGGGTAAGGTGTAATAAACTCTACGGTGGCTTTGCAGGTAATGAAACAGACTTATCGCAGAGAAATATAAAAGAAAATGAGACAATATTTTCAGGTGATATAGGTATTGAAGGAGATAATTCCGATAATTGTTATAATGTAATAGTAACCACAGCCCCAGTCGATGGAATTACGATTCAAGACGGTAATGCAAATGGTTACGGTTATGATGCAAATGGTGGCGGCGCTTATGTCACTGATTATGATCAAACTTTTCGAAATTGCACTTTTAGGAATAATTACGCTTCTGATCGTGGAGGTGCTTATGCTGCCTTAGAGAGCTATGATTCAAGAATTGTTTTTGAAAACTGTTTATTTTATGATAATGAATCAGCTAAAGGCGGTGCTATATACGCTAATGGTAATTCGCTTATTTTAACAAATTGTACAATTGTAAATAATACTGCAGATGAAGGCGGAGGTCTATATCTTGAATACATCAGTCAAAAATTCACAAATAATATAATTTGGAATAATACACCAAATCAAATATTTAAACACGATGCATTCGGAACGTATTATTCATTTAATGCAATAGAAGATGGATATGATGGTTTTGAAAACAAAGAATTAAATACAAAAAATGAAGGTTTTAAAAACTCTCCATATTTCACAGATCCAAGTAATAATAACTGGACATTACAACCATTATCACCTTGTATTGACTCGGGAGTTTTCTGGAATACATTAGATATAGATATTACCAATATGCCTGCACCAAAAGGTGAGTGTAGAGATATGGGAGCATATGAATATGATAATGGAGATTTGACAACTGTATTACCAACGATATTAAACGGAGGAGCAACTGTTACGTCAACGACCGCAATTCTAAGAGGTAATATCACAGATAACGGTGGTACTCAAATAGTTGCAAAAGGAATAAAATATAGTGAAACAAGCGGATTTGATCCGGAAACTGAAGGTACACTTATAAGATCAATAGGATTATTTGATGAAGAAGAATTTGAAATACTGGCTCCGAATTTAGTACCTGAAACAACTTACTATTATAGAGCATATTGCGAAAATAAAATAGATGGATCTTACGCAACTGACGAACAGAGTTTTACAACATTAGACACTTTAGATATAAATCCCGATGTAAATGGAAGGATTTATGTAAAAGTTGATGGAACAGGAGATGGTAGTTCATGGGCAAATGCCCTTAACGGAAATGAACTGCAAAACGGATTAGATGCCAATTCTGTAGAAGAAATATGGGTAGCCAAAGGAAAATATATACCAACAAATTGGCCTTGGAATTATTTGAAACATAAATTAGATAAGAGTGACTTTGTATATAAATTTATAGACTACGACAAATCGGAAGGTAAGTATAACGGAACAACAGAAAGAGAAAAGCATTTTGCTTTAAAACCTAATAGAAAACTCTACGGAGGATTCGACGGTACTGAAACGACATTAGACCAAAGAGATATTAGAGCAAATGAAACGATACTTTCAGGAGATATCGGTACTGAAGGATATGCTCAGGATAACGCGTATCATGTTATCTATCATTATCTTGAACCAAATATTGACAGTAATTCTGTAATAGATGGATTTACAATATCTGACGGATATGCAGACGGAGCAATATGGGATGACAGTTATTTTGGTGGCGGTATTTTTAATCGTTGTTCTTCACCAACTATCAGTAATTGTGTTATAAAGAACAATTATGCTGTCTGGGGTGGT
>WTAK01000296.1 GCA_013139625.1 Candidatus Delongbacteria bacterium
GATCTTGCAGGATCGGGCTTTAAAGTATATTTAATGGAAGAAACACCTGCAATCGGTGGAACTATGGCGCAGCTTGATAAAACATTCCCTACGAATGATTGTGCTATGTGTGTGATCTCTCCAAAATTGGTAGAGGCCGGAAGACATTTAAATATAGACCTTTTAACAAATACTGATCTTATTGGAGTGGAAGGTGAAGCAGGCAATTTCACTGTGAAAGTGAATAAGAGGGCACGATTTGTCGATCTTGACAAATGTACAGGTTGTGGAGAATGTGCCGCTATCTGTCCTATTGATACTGAATCAATATTTGATGAAGCATTGGTAAAAAAGACAGCTATTTACAAACCTTATCCTCAAGCTTCCCCAAATGCTTTTGTTATAGATAAAAATGAATTACCTCCTTGCCAGATATCCTGTCCTTCAGGTATCCATGTTCAAGGATATATAGCTCTGGTTTCTCAGGGAAAATATAAAGAAGCTTATGATCTTATAAGACTAAATAATCCTTTCCCATCTGTCTGTGGTAGAGTATGTCACAATCCTTGTGAACTCGACTGTAGAAGAGGCGACTATGATGATCCTTTGGCGATCAGATCAATAAAAAGATTTATCTCAGATTATGTACATTCACATCAAGATGAATTCGAGAAAAAAGAAGCTCCGATTGAAAAAACTAAAGATCAAATTGCTGTCATTGGTGCAGGTCCTGCCGGTATGACATGTGCATATTATTTGGCTAAAAAAGGTTATAAAGTCACTGTATTTGAAAAAGACGCTAAAGCCGGTGGTATGATGCGTTCTTGTATCCCTCCTTACAGATTATCAAGAGATGAATTGGACTGGGAAATAGAAGAAATATTGAAAGAAGGTGTAGATCTTCAAGTAAACCACCCAATTAATTCTCATGCTGATATTGAAGCTTTAAGGCTTAAAGGATATAAAGCATTTTTCGTAGGTATCGGAGCTCAATTAAGTAAATCACTTAGAATTAAAGGTGAAAAACTTGAAGGTGTTTTCGGTGGTATTGATTTCCTTAAGAAAGTGAACTGGGGCGAAAAAGTAGAAATTGGTAAGAAAGTTGCTATCGTCGGCGGTGGAAATACTGCTATTGACTGTGCCAGAACTGCTAAAAGACTCGGTGCTGATGTAACTCTAGTATATCGTCGTACCAGAAGAGAGATGCCGGCTGAAAGACACGAAATAGTCGCTGCTGAAGAAGAAGGAATAAATTTCAAGTTCCTTGTCAACCCTATTGAGATCATCGGTGAAAATGGTAAAATGACATCCATAAAATTCTCTGAGATGAAACTTGGTGCAAGGGATGATAGTGGTAGAAGAAGACCTGAACCAACCGGAAAAGAATTTATAGAAGAGTTTGATAATGTAATGGCTGCGGTTTCTCAAACTGCAGATCTTTCAGTTTTGGAAGACAGTAATGTTAAAACTACTGCTTGGAATACCATTGTTACCAATGAATTAACATTTGGAACAAATATACCTGATATCTTCGCTGGTGGTGATATCGTTCAAGGTCCTGCTTCTGTTGTTGAAGCTGTAGGGCAAGCTTACGAAGCTGCTATTTCTATTGAAAGATACTTAACAGGTCAAGATATGGAAGAAGGTCGTGTCGCAAGAGAAGACTTAATTCCTGCTAAAGAACCTCAGCAATTTGTTATAAAGCAAGAAAGAGTTCCAATGGGATTCCAAGATGCTGATAAAAGGATCAAGAATTTTGATGAACATGAACTTGGTTACTCTGAAGAGCAAGTAAGAGAAGAAGCTAAAAGATGTCTTGAATGTGGAATTTGTTCGAACTGTCTTGAATGTGTTACTGTTTGTGAAGCAGAAGCTATCGTTCATGACATGGTTGACCAAGAAGAAGAAATAAGTGTAGGATCAATTATTGTTGCTACAGGTGCTGCGAAATATGACCCTACTGCAATGCACGAATACGGTTACGGAAGATTTAAGAATGTTGTGACAAGTATTCAATTTGAAAGGATCTTAGCTGCATCAGGTCCATTCGAAGGTCACCTTCAAAGACCTGCTGATGGAAAAGAACCTAAGAAGATAGCATGGATCCAATGCGTTGGATCGAGAAATGAAGAAACACCGTATTGTTCATCTGTCTGCTGTATGTACACTATGAAAGAAGCTATTATTGCAAAAGAGCATGTGAGTACAGTAGAACCAACAATATTCTATATGGATATTAGAGCATACGGTAAAGATTTTGATAAATATTATGATAAAGCTAAAGCTGCGGATGTAAGATTTGTAAGAGGTAGAGTCGGTAAAATAAAAGAGATCGCTGAAACCGGAAATCTTGAACTTTATTATGTTGCTGATGATGGCAAGCTGGCTATTGAAGAATTTGAACTAGTAGTCCTTTCTATTGGTCTTCAACCTCAGAATACTTCTGTAGAATTATCCGACAAACTTGGCGTAAGATTGAATGAATATAATTTCATCGATAATTTTGGAATTTCACCTATTCAAACTACAAGACCCGGTATTTTCGTCTGTGGTCCTGCTGTTTCACCAAAGGATATTCCTGAAACTGTAATGCAGGCTTCCGGTGCCGTTGCAGGTGCTGCTGAAATACTTGCTGAAGTTAGAGGAACTGAGATCGCTGAAAAAGTTTATCCTGAAGAAATTGATATTACAGGTAAGAAACCGAGAATCGGTGTATTCGTATGTCATTGTGGTATAAATATCAGTAGTGTCGTTGATGTGAAAGGTGTTGTTGAATTCGCAAAGACCTTACCGAATGTTGTTTATGCTACAGATAATCTTTTCACTTGCTCACAGGATACTCAGGAACAAATGAAAGAGATCATCAAAGAACATAAATTGAACAGAGTTATTGTATCGTCTTGTTCTCCAAGTACTCACGAAGAACTTTTCCAGGAAACTTTAAGAGAAGCAGGATTGAATAAGTTCTTATTTGACATGGCAAATATCCGTAATCAATGTAGTTGGGTTCACAAAGAAGATAAACCTGCTGCTACTGAGAAAGCTAAAAGACTTACTAAGATTGCTGTCAGTAAAGGTAGATTGCTTGAACCATTGCAGCCTATTGCACTTGATGTAACTCAGACTGCTCTTGTAGTTGGTGGTGGACTTTCAGGGCTGACCTCTGCTCTTTCTATCGCAAATCAAGGTTTTGCAGTTGCGATCGTGGAAAAAAGTGATCGAACAGGTGGAAATCTGAATAGACTTGATGAAACTGTTGAAGGTAAAAAAGTAATTGATTACTTAACTGAACTCAGAGATGAAGTTGAAGATCATAAATTAATCAAGTTATATACAGAAGCTAAAATAACTGAAATTTCAGGTTATGTTGGAAACTTTACTACAAGTATTTATCTAGATAGAGAAGATGAAAGTATTAAGTATGATCATGGTGTTATCGTTATTGCTACAGGTGCAAACGAATCTAAACCTACAGAATATTTATATGAAGAACAGGAAAGTGTAATCACTCAGCTTGAATTTGAAAAAGATTTTGAAAAGAACATAAAAGAATATAAGAGAATGAAAAATATTGTTCTTATTCAGTGTGTTGGTTCAAGAGATGAGAATAGACCGTATTGTTCAAGAGTATGTTGTACACATTCTATTAAGAATGCTATTCGTTTAAAAGAACTGAACCCTAAGATAAACATTCACATTCTTTACAGAGATATCAGAACTTATGGATTCAATGAGAAATATTATAAACAAGCCAGAGAATTAGGCATTGTATTCGTTAGATATGATGTAGATAGTAAGCCTGTAGTAGATATTGATGGTAAGCAATTAGTTCTTAAAAATAAAGGCTTAAGAGTTACCTATAAAGATCATATCATGCAAATGGATACTGTAATATATCCTGACAAAGTTATTTTATCATCCGCTATTGTTCCTCAGGAAGATGCAGGAGAACTTTCACAGATGCTCAAGATACCTCTGAATGAAGATAATTTCTTCATGGAAGCTCATGTTAAACTTCGTCCGGTGGATTTCTCTGCTGAAGGTATTTACTTGGCAGGTCTTGCTCATTCTCCTAAGAACATGGAAGAGACTATTTCACAGGCAAAAGCAGCTTCTGAAAGAGCTACTATGATCATCAGTTCTGACAAATATATTGCGGAAGCGAACATTGCTAAAGTTGATCTTGACACTTGTTCCGGTTGTGGAATGTGTGTATCTGTTTGCCCTTACGCTGCTCCTGAATTATTCTGGAGAAATGGTAAAGAGTTTGCTCATATCAATTCTGCATTATGTAAAGGTTGTGGAAGTTGTGCGGCTGTTTGTCCATCCGGAGCTATGCAGCAGTTAGGATATAAAGAAGAACAACAACTAGCCATGTTGACGGAAGCATTAGAAGTGTGGTAATCGTATTATAAATATTTTTACTGTAGGGGACGGTTTAAAACCGTCCCCTCTTTTATTAATGCAACAATTCAGAATATTGCATATATTAGCATTCTTATAAATCCAAAAGAGTATAAATGGAAATCAAGCAAGAAATAAGCATAGTTAAAAGGATAATCAAGCTATCTCTACCTGTTATGATGGGGGAGATAATGTTCAGTATCCTGAGTTTTGTCGACAGGTTCTACATTGCTAAACTTGGTATAAATGAAGCAGCTGGCTCAAGCCTTAGTTCCACAATAGTCTGGGTACTTATTGCTTTAAGCACATTAATTACCGGTGGTACAATAGCTTTAGTTTCAAGAATGGTCGGTGAGAAGAATGAAAAGGGGGTTACTAAAAGTGCCGAACAATCTATGCTTCTTGCGCTTTTTCTAGGATTGTTCTTAGGTGGCATTACTTATTTATTCTCAGCTGATATCATTGGATTCTTTAATGCTGAACCTGTTGTAGAAAGGCTCGGTATAGAATATTTTAGCATACTGCTTCTCGGATATCCATTGATAATGATCGGTTCAACTTCAGGGGTTATCTTTCAATCGTCCGGTAATACAAAAACACCTATGCTTATATTTACCGGTATGAGTATTATGAATATTATACTTGACCCTATGTTGATCTTTGGTTTTGATCTTTTCTCGATCCCCGCAATGGGAGTAAGAGGTGCAGCTTTAGCAACTGTAATCTCTGAACTTGTAGCCTGTACATGGATTGCAGTTCTTCTGTATAGAGATAAGAAACTTAAATTGAATTTTTTAAGTACATTTATCCCTGACTTTGTTATGATTAAAAGAATATTGAAGATCGGTATGTGGAGCGGAATGAACAGTTTATCACGCCCGTTATCAGCAATATTCCTACAGAAGATAATCACTTTCCATGGTACCTATTTCGTAGCTGCTTTTAGCTTTGGAATTCAGTGGATATCTATTGTATTTATTTTCATGCAGGGAATGAGAGTTGCTATTTCAACTCTTGTAGGACAGTTCTTAGGTCAAAATAATCATCAAGGTGCCGAAGATACGACCAAAGCAGGATTGCAATTCGGATATGTTTTTATAGCTATCATTATGGCAATTGGTATGCCCCTATCAAAGTATGCTATAAGTATCTTTACAGCTGATTCCACAGTAATCGAGGCAGGAAGTTGGTATTTGATCATTGTTCTTGCTGGAATGCTTTTTGAGGTACCTATGACAGTTTATGCTGCAGGATTTAACGGAGCTGGTGATACTGCACCGCCTACGATTATAGCTTTTTTCTCGAACTGGGTCGGTAAGATCGGGTTTGCTGCGATAGCGACTTATTACTTTGATCTTGGTATTAACTGGGTTTGGTTCGCTATTACTCTTTCATTGATCATTGAAGGTATCGGGCTATCGATTTGGTTCAAACGAGGCAAATGGAAACACAAAACCGTATGATAAAATTAAAACAAACACTTTATATTACAGCATTTATAGCTTTCATAAGTGTATTCTTCACTTGGTTTAAGTGTGATTCTTTCTTTGTTAAAATGAATATCTCGTGGTGGGAATTATTTAAAGATCTCAGTTGGTGGAAAGCTGCTCTTTTGTTTATATATACCTATTTTCCAATATATTCTGTCTATAAGATCTCTAAGAACAGACTTCTTACCTTACCGTTTATATCTTTGATGATTTTGGGAATAAGTGGACTCTTCAAGGATGAAACTTTCGCTGATATGATGAGTGATCTATTTATAAATGTAACCGGAATGGAAGTAAATTTAGCATTCGGGTTCTATCTACATTTTTCAGCTTTATTAATACACTGTATCGCGATATATTTTTATAATAAAAAAACAGTTTCGTAGGGTCGAATCCACGTGTTCGACCGGAAGGGATTTATATTTCCCTTGATTTTTATCAATTTTAAGTTAAATTTATAATTATCAAAAATTATATTGTTCGGAGTTTTATAATGAAATATTTAAAGTATATCTTAATAATGATCGTTGTGTTAATCTTTGTTAATTGTGCACGGACTGTTGAAGATTATTGGGAGGATAGTGGAGTTATATTTACATTTATTTATTCTTATAACTTTGAAACAGGTGAAGATACTCAGCTTTGTATACCGAGGAACTTTAATAATTATTCACCTAATGGAGATTATTACTTATCCAGCAAAATTGAAATTAATGAAAAAGGTAATCGTATTCTAAACATTAAAGCATATGATATTAATTCAAATACTATCATAAATGATGTAGTTGACTCATTATTTTTAAGATCATCAATGACCAATTTGGATAAAATTGTTTTTTCAAACAATGGAGAAATGATAACATTTTCAGATTCCTTGATTTATACTGTCAATGTAGACGGAACTGACTTTAAGATGCACACCATTGGTAAATATTCTACCTTTTCCCCTGATGACAGTAAGTTAATGTATGTTGATGAACAAGGATATATATCAACAATTAGAATTGATAATGGTAACATTGAAAGAATTTTATTAGATGATGAAGTTACTTATCCAATCTATAATCCTTTAGGTGACGAAATTTACTATTATAGTGATAAAGTAATAAAGAAATATTATAGCAGTGAATCCCTAGTAACAATAATTGCAAATATGCAGAGTGATCCAGTAGAATATATTAAATTTTCTGATAACGGAAATAAAAAATTAATACTTGGGGATGTAGGTTATACTTTGGATGAATATGAGAATATTAATTTGATTGAAGAAATAACTTTCTATGGAGATATTTCACCAGACGGTACTAAACTTGCTTACCTAGATGTGCTTGAAGAGTATATTTGGGTCACGGATTTTGAAGGTACAAACGAAGAACGGATATCATGGTGGGGTTGTACTTCATCAAACAATATTTATTTTTCGAAAGATAGAACTAAATTGTTTTATTTGTTAGAAATAGGAGTAAAATAATTTATTCTTTCTTTAAAATCTTTTTATCTTATAAAATTTCTACAAAATCCTATTAGTTTCCCCAACAATCTCTTTAATTTTCTTAAAGTTCTTACTTTTCCAGGAAATATATCCCACAAGAGGCCCTAGTGTGAGCATATAAAACAGATGATGTGAAAAGATCTGCCCGAAACCTTCCCCAACATAATCAATATTGAACATCGGTAATATAAAAGCAATTCCGAAGACACCAAGAGATAGTATCTGGAACCACATTGCTTTCTCATTACTTTCATCAGGAAAATGAATTAATTCACTGTATGATTGCCACATAAAACTGGAAGAAATTGTAACAGTCATCAACCAAAGAAATATTTTTATAAACATATTGGGAACAAAATTACCAAGAGCTTCATCGCCTAAAAACGGGGCGAACAGTACTGAAATTACCGCAAGCACTAAAAAGAACAATGCCGAATACCCAATGA
>WTAK01000456.1 GCA_013139625.1 Candidatus Delongbacteria bacterium
AGGTTTATGCCACAGTGTTGAATATGCTAAACTTACAAGACAACACAATGATGCTAATGTTCTTGCAATGGGTGGAAGGTTCGTTGAATCTGAACTTGCAAAAAAGATAACTGATGCATTTTTAAACACTGAGTTTGAAGGTGGGAGACACCAAAAACGTGTAGACGATATAGATAATGTGTAATTAATATAAAGGAGTGGGCGATGAGCATCTTAAAAAACTATGATCCTGAAATATTTCAAACAATAGAAAATGAAAAAAGAAGACAAAATGATAAGATCGAATTGATCGCATCAGAAAATTTTGTTTCTCCGGCAGTACTTGAAGCACTTGGATCAATAATGACAAATAAATATGCCGAAGGATATCCCGGTAAGAGATATTACGGTGGATGTGTTAACGTTGATGAATCTGAAACTATTGCTATAGAGAGAGCAAAGGAACTCTTCAAATGTCGTTGGGCTAATGTTCAACCTCACAGTGGTTCTCAGGCAAATATGGCTGTTTATATGGCCTTAGCAGAACCGGGTGACACTATCATGGGTATGAATCTTTCTATGGGTGGTCACTTAACTCATGGTTCTCCTGTTAACTTTACCGGAAGACTTTATAATATCGTTCCTTACGGTGTTAAAGAAGATGGTTTCATAGATTATGATGAACTTGAGAGACTTGCTATTGAAAGTAAGCCTAAGATAATCGTAGCAGGTGCTTCAGCTTATCCTCGTTTCATAGATTTTAAGAGATTCAGAGAGATCGCTGACAAGGTTGGTGCTTGGTTTATGACTGATATGGCTCACATTGCAGGTTTAGTTGCTGCAGGTGTTCATCCTTCACCGATACCTCACTCTCACGTTGTTACAACTACTACACACAAGACATTAAGAGGTCCTAGAGGTGGAATGATCCTTTCTGACTTCGAAGGTGGAGAAATACTTCTTAAGAATATGCCGAAACCTAAGACTTTAACTGATGCTTTGGATTTTGTTATTTTCCCCGGTATTCAAGGTGGACCTTTGGAGCATGTAATTGCTTCAAAAGCTGTTTCTTTCAAAGAAGCTCTTGAGCCGTCATATAAGGATTACCAGCAACGCGTACTTGATAATGCTCAGGCTCTTTCAGATGAACTTATCAAACTTGGATTTAAAGTTGTTTCAGGTGGAACTGACAATCATATAGTTCTTCTTGACCTAAGTGATAAACCTGTATCTGGTAAAGGACTTGAGAAAGGACTTGAAAAAGCCGGTATCACTACAAATAAGAACATGGTCCCTTTCGATAAGAGAAAGCCTATGATCACAAGTGGTGTGAGACTTGGTACTCCAGCTGCTACTACTAAAGGTTTTACAACTGATGATATGAGAGAGATCGCGAATATGATCTATAGAGTATCTGTTGATCACAAGAATCTGGAAGTTCACGCTCAGATAAAAAAAGAAGTTGTAGCTTTAAGTACAAGATATCCGCTGTACGATTAATTTCGAACTCGCATATAAGAAAAAGACCTGAAATTTCAGGTCTTTTTTTTTATCTGTACGGTCAGGCTTAACGTCTGACCTGCTTTTGGGGACGAAAAGAAATCGTCCCCTACATCATTATTTCTCTTCTTTCACAAATATCGTTTCTTTAGCTTCACTTTTATTCGAATTCGTAGAAGTTACATAGTAAAACTTCTTATCTTCAGTTGCTTCTGTCTGCCAACTTGTTGCTGTAGTTGATGCTACATAACTAAAAGTTCCGTAAGGATCATCCGATTCGTAAATATTGTAACCTGTAGCTCCTGTTGCTGAGTTCCAGCTTAAAGTTAACGAATCACCTGACAAAGTTGTAACAGGTGGATTTTCTAACTCATGTAAATGAGCAATCGAAAATCGTCCCGGAGTACCTGTTCCTGGAATTAATGGTTCAAATCCTAGATATATCGGTGAAGCTGAAGCATTTAACAAATAAGTATAATCGTTTGGATACATAGGATTGTATGATCCCTCTATCCGCAAAGTTTAACCTGCACTCCAAGATGATGGAAAATTTCCCAGATTTATATAAGCGACAGAATAACCATCAATATTTGTAAATCCGCAACCGAAATTATCTTTTCTTAACACCTCTCCGGGTCTGTTTGGTATATAAGCTGAAAAATCTAGATTACTTGCTTCTTCAGGAAAATCAAGTTCTTCACCAGAGGCATCTTGGTAATGAAAATACGCTACTCTTGGTCCACCGCCATTAATTTTAGGGGATGTAATTGTATTATTCATTGATTCTAAGTTATTTTCACTCTTTTCAAGAATTGGCCAAGTTGTGTCAGCAGTCATGTTAACCATTAACGGCATTCCTACTTCTGTAGGATAATCCGCCAACCAACCTAAAAAAGAATTATAGGTAGTTCCAACCCATTGTTGTGTTGAATTCTCCCATCTATTTAAAGTACCAACATAACCAATATCATCTCCGATGCCCACTCCTGCCATAGTTAATTCTGGTTTTGTTAATGGGTGAACTAAAAAATTCAGATCTGAACCTGAAGTAGTTATCAGGTCATATACTACATCAACACTATCACCTGTCACTGTAAAATCAAAATCATTAATAGCATTTATCAAGTATGCACCACCAGTCTCTACAGGAAAATCTGTTCCCCATCCAAGAGCAGGATGATGCCCTGCAGTATACCAACCCTGTGCCTCAGCATCTAAGCGACTAATAGAATTAATATTTGTTCCTTCAGAATCAAAATCTGATGCAATTACATAATCGGATTCCAATGGAAGTCCCACAAAATTTAGCATTGTTGTGCTGTCACCGATACACGGATATACAAATGTTGAATCATTGAGTCGATAAACATCCTGTGAAAATACAAGTGATATCAAAATTAATATATAGATTATTGACTGTTTCATTTCTTCTCCTCTTCTACGAAAATAGTATCTTCAGGTTTGTTCTTATTACCATTTGTTCCCACAACGTAATAAAATTTAATATTTTCATTTATTTGAGTCTGCCATGTAGGAAAGATTGTTGTAGCTAAATGTGTAAATGTCCCATAGGGATCTTCTGAACCATAAATATTGTAAGCAATTGCACCGGTAGCTGGATTCCAGTTTAAAGTAAGTGTATTATCTGAGACTGTGACTACAGGAGTGCCTTCAATATCACAAAGATGGATTATACCAGTGTTTTTTGGCAAACCAGATTCTGGAATTACAGGTTCAAATCCACAATAGATGGGTGAGCTAGAATGATCCAGTAGTATACTATATCGATTATCTCCACTTCCGGATTCTAGTACCAATGATTCTCCAGGAGACCAAGGTGTTGGAAAATTCCCCAAATTGATATAAGCAACAGAGTAACCGTTTATCATTGTAAAACCGCATCCTAAACGATCCTGTGTAAGAATCTCCAATGGTCTACAATCTATCCAGGCTTGCAGATCACTTGCTTCTTCAGGGTAGTTATAATCATTCCCATAAATATCTACATAATGGCAATAGACGACCCTTGGTCCTCCCCCAGTGCCTTTTGATATTTTATTGTCCGAAATAGTATTATCTGAATTACTTTCAACTTTTACTTCACTTGGCCATGTTATATTTGCAGTCATATTCGCAATTAATGGTCTTCCAGGTTCAGTAGGAAAATTTCCAACAAAGAATGATATCATCCTTGTTCCCGTGTACCATTTT
>WTAK01000016.1 GCA_013139625.1 Candidatus Delongbacteria bacterium
ATGCAACGTTGGGACAAGTAGGAAACATCGACCATTTTAAGGAAGTTAGTGGTAAGGCCGGAAGAACTAGATGGAAAGGTGTAAGACCTACAGTAAGGGGTGCAGCAATGAACCCAGTTGACCATCCACATGGTGGTGGTGAAGGTAAAACTTCTGGTGGAAGACAGCCAGTATCTCCTTGGGGAGTTTACGCAAAAGGTTATAAGACCAGAAAAATAAGAAAAACATCTGATAAGTACATAATAAAGAAAAGAAAAAAATAAATGCGGGAGTTTATCTAGATGCCAAGATCCGTAAAAAAAGGACCATTCGTTGACGATCATTTGATTAATAAGATCATGAAGATGAATCAAACCAAGCAAAGAGCAGTATTGAAAACTTGGTCAAGAAGATCAACAATAGTTCCAGAGTTTATCGGCCATACGATCGCTGTACATAACGGGAAACAATTTATTCCTGTGTATATTACGGAAAATCATGTTGGTCATAAATTAGGTGAATTTTCTTTAACAAGAACATTCAGAGGTCATCCTGAGAAGAAATCAGAAAAAGCCTCAAAGAAAAAATAAGAGGATGTAATGGAAGCATATGCAAAAGCAAAATGGGTAGGATATCCTGTTAATAAGGTTAGGTTAGTTTTAGAATTGATCAAAGAGAAAGATGTTGAATCTGCGATCACTATATTGAAATTTACTCCTAACTTCGCAGCAATGCCAATAGCAAAAACATTGAAATCTGCAGTAGCAAATCTTATCGATACAAATAGAGATGTGGCTATTGATACAAATAATGTGTTTATAGCTGAAATGTATGCTGATGAAGGTCCTACAATGAAGAGATTCAAGCCTCGCGCTCAAGGTAGGGCGACTAAAATCAGAAAAAGAACTAGTCACATTTTTATTAAAGTGTCGACAAAAGAATAGGAGGACTTTTTGGGTCAAAAATGTAATCCGATATCGCTTCGCCTAGGTATTAACCGAACGTGGAATTCAATTTGGTTCGATCAAAAGAACTTTGCTCAAAATCTTTTAGAAGATCTAGAGATAAAAAAGTACTTAAAGACCAGATTAAATGATGCTTCAGTATCTAAGGTGACGATCGAAAGAAAGCCTAAAGAGATTAAACTCAATATCCATACAGCAAAGCCTGGTATTGTTATTGGAAGAAAAGGTAGTGAAATCGAAAAACTCAAAGAAGAGCTTAAGACGGTTTTCAAGAAGAAGATCAACTTAAATATCTTTGAGATCAAGAGACCGGAAACGGACGCTTACCTTATCGGAGAATCAATAGCAAAACAGCTTGAAAGAAGAGTTAATTTCAGAAGAGCAATGAAAAAAGCTATGGACATGGCTATGAAATCTAATGTCCAAGGTATTAAAGTACAATGTAGTGGAAGACTCGGTGGAGCTGATATGGCAAGAACTGAGAGTTACCACAAAGGAAGAGTGCCACTTCACACGTTAAGATCGGACATTGATTATGCTTTAGTCGAAGCTCATACTACCTACGGAAGAATAGGTATTAAAATATGGGTTTATAATGGCGAAAAATTTGGATACTTGAAAAATAATTCTTAGCGGAGAAAAAGTAGTATGTTAATGCCAAGAAAAGTTAAGCACAGAAAAGTACAAAAAAACCTATCAAAGGGTTTGGCATATAGAGGAAGCACAATTGTTTTTGGAGACTATGGTCTCAAAGCGCTAGAGCAATTTTGGATGACTTCCAGACAAATAGAGGCTGCTCGTGTTGCCATCAATAGAACCATGAAAAGAGGTGGTAAGATGTGGATAAGAATTTTTCCTGATAAACCTATTACCAGCAAACCAGCTGAAACTAGAATGGGTAAGGGAAAAGGAGCTCCAGATCATTGGGTAGCAGTTATTAGGCCAGGTAAAATCCTTTTTGAAGTGCAGGGAGTAGAAGAAGAATTGGCGAAGAAAGCTTTGACTTTAGCTTCACACAAATTGCCAATTAAGACTAAATTTTGTTCAAGAAAAGAGTTTGGGGAGTAATTAAATGAAAGTAGCTGAGATTAAAGAGTTGAATAAGGAAGAACTCCTAAAAAAAATTCAAACTGCACTACAAGAGCTAGATGAGTTAAAATTCAAGCATTCTTTGAATCAACTTGAAAATCCATTGATGATCAGAAACCTCAGAAAAGAAATAGCAAGAATGAATACTATTTTTACTGAGAAACCTATTTCAGATCAGGATAAAGCTGAGAAGTAGAACTTGAATTTAAAATTTGTTGGAGCAAATAAGATGGTAGAAAGAGAAAATTTAAAGAAAGAAAGAACCGGTATTGTTGTAAGTGACAAGATGGATAAAACGATCGGAGTTCTTGTAACAAGAAAGGTTAAACACCCGACTTATAAGAAATTCTACAATAGAAGCAAGAAGTACCTTGCCCATGATCCTGAAAACACATGTTCTGAAGGTGATAAGGTAATAATAAGGGAATCAAGAAAACTCAGTAAGAGAAAGACTTGGTATCTTGTTGAAGTTATAGAGCGAAAAAAATAACACTTAGGGTTAGACATGATTCAAGAAGAAAGTAGAGTAAATGTTGCAGACAACACAGGAGCTAAATCAATCTTAGCTTTTAGGATATTGGGTGGTACCAAAAAAAGGTACGCGAGTATTGGAGATGTGATTGTAGCATCTATCAAGAGTGCGATACCGGGTGGTACTGTGAAAAAAGGAGAAGTTGTTCGTGCTGTAATAGTTAGAACAAAAAAAGAAATAAAAAGAGCTGACGGTTCATACATAAGATTCGATGAGAATTCTGCTGTTTTATTAGATGAAAAAAATGAGCCGAGAGGAACGAGAATATTTGGCCCTGTAGCAAGAGAATTAAGAGAAAGAGGCTACATGAAAATTATTTCACTAGCTCCGGAAGTATTGTAACAAAAAGGTTATAATTAAATGAAGATTAAAAGAGACGACAAAGTAAAAATAATAGCCGGTAACCATAAAGGTAAGGAAGGAAAAGTATTAAAAGTACTTCTTTCTAAAAATCGAGTGATAGTTGAAGGTGTAAATCTTGTAAAAAAACACCAGAAGCCAAATCAAGCGAACCAGCAAGGTGGTATAATAGAAATGGAAGCATCAATAAATGCTTCAAATGTTATGTTAGTTTGTGAAAATTGTGGTAAAGCCGTAAGAAGTTCATCAAACAGAAACGAAGACGGAACTGTTACAAGAGTATGTGTGATTTGTAACAAAACTGTTTAATGTAGAGGAAATAATGAATAATCAACCTAGACTAAAAACAACATATAAAGAAACAGCATGTCCTCATTTAATGGACAAGTTCCAGTATAAGAGTGTAATGCAGCTGCCTAAAATATCCAAAGTAAAACTGAATATGGGTATGGGAGAATCAATAAAAGATAGTAAACTTTTAGATGCTGCAGTACAAGAACTTACTCTAATATCAGGTCAAAAACCTGCTATTAGTAAAGCTAAAAAATCTGTTTCTAATTTCAAGCTTAGAAAAGGGATGAATATCGGTACTCACACAACTCTAAGAAATAAGATAATGTACGAATTCTTAGACAGATTAATTACAGTTTCTATTCCTCGTGTAAGAGATTTTCAAGGATTTGCTAGAGAATCATTTGATGGAAGAGGAAATTATAATTTTGGAGTGAAAGAACAGACTGTTTTCCCAGAAATTAAGTTTGACAATGTTATCAGAGTAAATGGACTTAACATTACTATTGTGACTACAGCAAAAACAGATGAAGAAGCTTTTGAGCTATTAAAAGTTATGGGTTTCCCGTTCAAGAAAACAAAAACTGAGGAAGAGTAATGGCTAAGAAATCAATGATTGCAAAAGCTAATAAAAAACAAAAATTCAAAGTTCGCCAATACAATAGGTGTCAGAGATGCGGAAGACCTAGAGGGTATATGCGAGAGTTTGGTGTTTGTAGAATTTGTTTTAGAGAGCTGGCAAGTTACGGTGAAATAACTGGTGTAAGAAAAGCTAGCTGGTAAGATAAAGTTTATACTCACAAGGAGATAAAAAAATGACAATGACAGATCCTATTGCTGATTTGCTTACTAGGATAAGAAATGCAACTAGAGCTAAACATAAATATGTAGATATACCTGCTTCAAATCTAAAGCGTCAGATAGTAAGAATATTACTTGATCAGGCATACATAGAGAAGTACGTCAATATCAGAGATACAAAACAAGGAATCATAAGAGTTTATCTTAGATATGACGAGTATGGTAAAAGCATAATAAGTGGTTTAGAAAGAGTAAGTAGACCAGGTCTGAGGAAATATGCAAGTATAAAAGAAATACCAAGAATTAAAAATAATTTTGGTATGGCTATCTTGTCTACCTCAAAAGGTGTTGTTACAAACAAAAAAGCCAAGACTATGAATGTTGGCGGAGAAGTACTTTGTTATATTTGGTAAAAGAGGTGATTTAAGTGTCAAGAATTGGAAAATTAATAATAAAACTTCCTAAAGGTGTAAGTTTAGACATCAAAGGTAAGAAAGTAACTGCGAAAGGTCCGAAAGGAGAATTAAGCCTTGACTTACCTGATGTTATTACTATAGAGAACAATGAAGGTTCTGTTGAACTAAAAAGAAATGACGAATTAAAGAAATCAAGAGCATTCCACGGTCTTTTTAGAGCATTAGTAAATAACATGGTAATCGGTGTCTCTGTAGGATTTATGAAAGAGTTAATCTTAGAAGGTGTTGGTTGGAAAATGGAAGTTAAGAAGAACTACCTTATTATGAACCTTGGTTATTCTCACCCTATTTATTTAGGCATTCCAGATGGAATAACTATGGAAGCAACAAATCCAATCAGTAATAAATCAGGATTGAAAATTTCTGGTATAAGTAAAGAAATCGTAGGTTTAATGGCAGCAAAAGTAAGATCATTCAGAAAACCAGAACCTTACAAAGGTAAAGGATTTAGATATATTGATGAAGTGATCATAAGAAAAGCTGGTAAAACTGCAAAAGCGTAGTATTTATTCATAAGGTGAGTGAACATGAAAAATAATAAGTATACAGCAAGGTCAAGAAGGAAAATGAGCATAAGAAATAAGATCTTTGGCACTCCAGAGAAGCCAAGACTTAGTGTGTTTAGAAGTAATTTACACTTTTATGGTCAATTGATAGATGATGAAAATGGTAAAACTTTGCTAAGTGTTTCCAGTAATTCAACCGAAGTTGAAGAGCAAATAAAATCTTCAAAAGAAGTTAAAGGCAAGAAAGGTATTGCTTTTATTATCGGGTCTATGCTAGGCAAAAAGATAACTGAAGCTAAGATAGAAAATGTCGTTTTTGATAGAAACGGTTATTTATATCACGGTAGAGTTAAAGCATTTGCTGACGGTGTAAGAAAATCCGGTATAAAATTTTAAAAAAGAGGTGAATTTTGGCTCGCGATAATAATAGAAAGAATTTTAAGACTAAAGATGACGCTCAACAACTTATCGAAAAAATGGTTAAGATCAACAGAGTAACCAAAGTTGTTAAGGGTGGTAAAAATTTCAGTTTTAATGCAATTATGGTTGTAGGTGATGGAAAAGGAAAAGTCGGCTGGGGACTTGGTAAAGCTCTTGAAGTTACTGATGCAATTGCAAAAGGAATTGAAGAGGCAAAAAGAAATTTAATTGACGTACCTATCGTTAATGGAACAGTTCCTCACGAGCTTATAGCAAAGTACGGAGCAGGTAAAGTGTTATTGAAGCCTGCATCAGTTGGTACTGGAGTTATAGCTGGTGGAGTTGTTAGATCAGTATTGGAATGTGCAGGTTATCATAATATTCTTTCCAAATCTATGGGAAGTTCAAATGCACATAATATTGTGAAGGCTACTATAAAAGGTTTGTCCATGATGAAAAGCGAAAGTATGATATTAAAAGAAAGAAAAATTAGTAAAGAAAAGCTTTATAATTAAAATTTGCACTTAAGAGGAAGAAATGGCTACAAAAATGGTTAAAGCAACTTTAGTAAAAAGCTTGATTGGTCAAAAAAAAGGTACTAAAAGAACTATTGAAGCCTTAGGTTTGAGAAAACTTAATTTTTCAAAAGAATTTAAAGACACTCCTGAAGTTAGAGGAATGCTTTTTAAAGTAAAACACATGGTTCGAATAGAAGAAATTTAACTTGGAAGTATTAAGATGAAAATAAACGAACTAAGACCTGCAAAAGGATCAGTGAAGAAAAAACATAGAGTTGGAAGAGGGCAAGGATCCGGAAACGGTAAAACTGCAGGTAGGGGAGAAAACGGACAAAAATCAAGATCCGGATATAGTAGATCTTTATATAGTGAAGGTGGACAAACTCCTTTAACTAGAAGATTACCTAAAAGAGGGTTTAGGAATCGTTTCAGAGTTGAGTATACAACAGTTAATATTAGTTCTCTTGAAACTTTAAACGAAGAACTCATAACTCCTGGAGTATTGTTGAAAAACGGTATGATAAAAGCTAATATGCAAGTAAAGATCTTAGGAAATGGAACTCTTACAAAAAGTATTGAAGTTCAAGCTAATGCATTTAGCAAGTCCGCAGAAGAAAAAATAACAGAAGCCAAAGGTAAAGTGGTTAAACTATGATTGATAAACTTCAAAAAATAATGAAAATTCCTGAATTAAGGAAAAAGATTCTTTTTACTTTAGGTATCCTATTTATCTGTAGAGTTGGAGCTCATATACCTTTACCTGGTATTAATCTAGGTGCATTGAGCTACTTTTTCGAACAAGCTCAAAATTCTCTGTTCGGTATGTTTGATATGTTTACAGGAGGTGCATTCAAAAAAGCTGCAATTTTTGCTTTAGGCATCATGCCTTATATCTCAGCATCAATTATAATACAGCTTTTGGGATCGGTATTTCCAACGATATCTAAAATGCAAAGAGACGAAGATGGTAGAAGAAAGATTACTCAGTACACAAGATATGCAACTGTGTTTTTAGCTGCTGCTCAAGGTTGGGGAGTTGCTAAATTTCTGGTTAGTATGAATTCTGATAAAATGCTTGTTGTGCCGAATCCATCAATGGGTTTTTATTTGATGACGATGTTAACTTTAGCAACAGGAACAATATTGTTAATGTGGTTAGGTGAGCAGATCACAAACAAAGGTATTGGTAGTGGAATATCCCTAATAATTACTTTGGGTATTTTAGCAAGATTTCCAATGGCTGTTATTGAAGAATTTGTTCAGCTGCAAAACGGAAACAGAGAAATCGTGGTAGAATTAATATTGTGGGTAGGAATGCTTGGAGCTATTTCTGCGGTTGTTCTTCTAACTCAAGCAATTAGAAAAATTAGTGTTCATTACGCTAAGAGACAGGTTGCAGGAAGATCATCAGCAAATCAAGTATCTCATATTCCTTTGAAGCTGAATATGGCAGGTGTAATGCCTATTATATTTGCTCAATCGATAATGTTCTTTCCTAATACTTTCGCTCAATTCTTACCTGAAGAATCTATTGCAAGAGAATGGATCATAAGATTATTTGATTATAGCTCATATTCATATATGGGAATATATATGCTTGTAATCATTTTCTTTACGTATTTCTATACTGCGATAACTTTCAATCCGGATGATGTTGCAAACAATTTAAAGCAAAGCGGTGGATTTATACCGGGGATTAAGCCAGGAAAGAATACAGCTGATTACATTGATGATGTTGTTTCAAAGATATCTTTACCGGGATCAATATTTTTAGGTATTATAGCAATTATGCCTAATATCGTGATGAAGATATATCCTGCTGTTTCATATAATCTTGCTGCTTTTTTCGGTGGAACAAGCTTGATCATTTTGGTAGGTGTTGGCCTTGATACACTTCAACAAATTGAATCATTCCTACTGATGCATCATTATGATGGTTTCTTAAAAACCGGAAAGTTAAAGGGTAGAAGATAAATGAACATTTTATTACTGGGAGCTCCAGGTAGCGGAAAAGGAAGTCAGGCTGAATTACTTGAAAAAGAGTATGGTATTGTTCAAGTATCAACAGGTGATCTTCTCAGAGATGCTGTTAGTAATAATACCGATTTAGGGGCAATAGCTAAGATTTATATGGATAAGGGAGAATTAGTGCCTAACGATCTTGTACTAGAATTACTATCAGATAGATTGAAAAATCGTGATTGTGATAATGGTGTAATATTCGATGGTTTCCCAAGAAACATTGAGCAAACAGAATTATTAGAAGATCTACTTGTAGAACGAGAAAGAGAATTAGATATAGTAGTAAACATAGAAGTTCCATTTGATTTGATCATCACAAGATTGAACTCAAGGAGAGTTTGTAGCGGCTGTGGAAAAGGTTACAATACAATTACGAGCCCTCCTAAAGGTGAAAATTGCGAAAGTTGCGGTGGAGAGATAATCATCAGAGATGACGATAGAGAAGATGTTGTTAAAAATAGATTAGATGTTTACGACAAGAACACCAAACCTTTAATTGCTCACTATTCACAAAAGGGAATAATGATAAATATGAACGGTGTTGGTAAAATTGCTGAAATATACGAAGAACTAACTCAATACATAAAAGAAAAGAAGGTTCAATAAAATTATGGCAAAAGAATCCTCAATAAAAGTAGATGGTGTGATTAAAGAAGCATTACCAAATGCAACATTTAAAGTAGAACTAGAAAATGGACATGTGATCACTGCGCATGTATCCGGTAAGATGAGAATGTTCTATATAAAAATGGTTCCTGGAGATAAAGTAAAAGTTGAAATGTCTCCATATGATCTCACAAAAGGAAGAATTACTTACAGGAACAAATGATTCGGGAGTATTAAAATGAAAGTTAGAGCATCTGTAAAAAAAATATGTGAACACTGCAAGATCATTAAAAGACATGGTGTTGTGCGTGTAATCTGTAAAACAAAAAGACATAAGCAAAGACAAGGCTAAGGAGGGAAAATTTGGCTCGTATAGCTGGTGTAGATCTACCTACAAATAAAAGAGTAGAGATAGGATTAACTTATATCTATGGTATAGGGCGTTCAACTTCAAAGGAAATTCTTGATAATTTGAAGATTAGTTATGACAAGAAGATCAAGGATCTGACAGAAGAAGAAGTTGATATTATCAGAAAGACAATTACCGATGAGTATGTAATTGAAGGTACCTTAAGAACTCAAACAAAATTAGCTATCAAGAGATTGATGGATATTGGTAATTACAGAGGCGTTCGTCATAGAAAAGGTTTACCTGTAAATGGGCAGAGAACTAAAACTAATGCCCGTACCAGAAAAGGTAAGAAGAAAATGGCTATTAAAAAGAAGAAATTATAGACTTTAATTATTTTGCTCAAGGGAGGGCAACTTGGCAGTAGCAAAAAAAAGAAAGAAGCTAAAAAAGAAAGAAAAAGTAGAAGCGATAGGCGTTGCGCACATAAAGGCAACTTTTAACAATACGATAATATGCCTATCTGACAGCTACGGAAATATCATAAATTGGTCTAGCGGTGGAAAGTTTACTAAAGGTTCTAAGAAGAATTCTAGTTTTGTTGCAACTCAAGCTAGTGAACAAATTGCTAAAGAAGCAATTAATCTAGGACTAAAAAAAGTTCACGTTATAGTGAAGGGCCCCGGCTCAGGAAGAGAATCTTCAATTAGATCTCTTAGTGCAGCAGGATTAGAGATCCTTTCTATAAAAGACATTACACCAGTTCCTCATAATGGTTGTAGACCTAAGAAAAAAAGAAGAATTTAATAAGTATCGGAGAATTGAACAATGGCAAGAAATTTAACTCCTAGGGGAAAGATTACTAGAAAGTATGGAGAAAACATCTTTGGTAATCCGAAATATGATAAAATTCTTCAGAAGAAACCTTATGCACCGGGACAGCATGGAGCAGATGGAAGAAGAAAGAGATTATCAGAATATGCTTTACAGCTAAGAGAAAAGCAGAAAGCGAAATATATTTTTGGATTATTGGAAAAACAATTCAGAAATACTTATGATAAAGCTAAAAAGGATAAGGGAATTACGGGTGAAAACCTTATCATTAGACTGGAATGTAGACTTGACACACTTGCATACCGCTTAGGGTTTGCTCCTAGTCAAAGAGCAGCGAGACAGCTTGTATCTCATAAGCATTTATTGGTTAATGGAATATCAACTAACATACCATCTTTTT
>WTAK01000320.1 GCA_013139625.1 Candidatus Delongbacteria bacterium
TCCTTTGGAGGTTTCTGATCGATCACAGTGCCGGGCAGCAAATCTTCATCTTTATAATAAACGACCTCACCTATCGTAAATCCATTTTTATTGATCAACTCAGCGGCTTCTTCGATATTCTTACCTTTCACATCAGGAATTACAAATTCTGTAGGATGCTTTCCTAAACTAACAACTATAAATAAACTATCTCCGATAACGACCGAATCATTGACCACTAAAGATTGCCCAATAACCACGCCTTCAGGAAAATCTACACTGAATTCATAGAGAATACTATCTAAATACAACTTTGAATCTAAGATATTATATTTTGCATCTTGAGGTGAAAGACCTATCAAATTAGGAACAATTGCAGGAAGTCCACCTTTCGAAATAGTAACATATATCTTACGACCTTTCTTGCAGATAGATCCAGCTTTAGGATGATGCTCAACTATAATTCCGGAAGGGATATTATAATCAATTTTCTCTGTGACTTCATCAGAAAGAAGAAATCCATCCATTTCTAATATCCTTTTAGCTTCATCAAGATAACGTTCTGTCACATCGGGAACAGGATATTCATTACCTAAACTTGTATATGATGGCATAATAATATTATCAAAAATGAATATTGAAATCAATCCTATTACCAATATTGTCATTAAAAAAATTGATATTGCTTTTGTATTGAACACAATAAATTTTATTATCTTCCAGATTGTTTTCATATTATTATTCCTTATTGGTTACTGTAATATTCATACTTTTCACTATCAAAGAATCTATCTAAGTAAACTTTTATTATTTTCACCGGTTCATTCGGAAGATCTTTATCATTAGTTTTCAACTTTGATATTTCTTCAACTATGCTCATCCCCTTCGCTACTCTTCCGAAGATCGTATACTTGCCATCCAGTTCAGGTTTTGGTCTGAGTGCAATATAGAATTCAGTTGGATCTGATTTCATTTCAGGATTTACCTTATCATCTTTCCTGGCTGCTCCGATTGATCCTCTGAAATGTATCTTATTTATCTCAGGAGCTATTAATTCAAGATCTTTCTTCTCTGTTTTCCCTGTCTGAATTATAAAATCTTCAATTACTCTATGGAATATCTTACCGCTATAAAACCCTGTCTCAACTAATTTCTTGAAGTTATTTACATGGTTCGGAGCTTCTTTTTCAAAGAAAGTAATAATAACATTCCCTTTCTCAGTCTCAAGAACAGCAGAATTTACATAAAATGCCGTGCTGTCTAACGAACTTGCGTAAACCAATCTGCATAGTAGCAATATTAGGAGAAATAGTCTGATCTTCATATAATTGTTTTTCATAAGTTATATTCAAGTTGAAAAATAACTAAGATAGGAAGATTATTCAATGAAAAAGATTTAATGATTATCCATTGATTTTCCCTCCTAATAATCTTGCCTTTATAATATCGAAAGTATATATTAACTCAAGTACATATCTATAAGAAATTAAAGTTAATTCAAACTATTAGAAGTTGAATGTGGTTGTTCTTTCTCTGGGAAGCAATATCGGAAACAGGCAGGAAAATCTAAGAAAGACGATCTCTGGTTTAAATTCTGTAGATCTTGAAATATTAAAGATATCATCAGTCTTTGAAACAGAACCATTAGGATTTAAAGAGCAAGATAAGTTCTATAACATTGTACTTACTGCAGAATATTCTGGAACTCCTTTAGATCTTCTCTCAGAGATACATAAAATCGAAAAAGATCTCGGCAGAAAAAGAGAATTTAAAAATTCTCCAAGAACGATAGACATAGATATAATAACTTTCAATGATCAAAAGATCGATACTGAAAGTTTAACAATTCCGCATAAGGAATATATGAATCGAAAATTCGTTCTAATTCCTTTAGCAGAGATAGAACCAAACTTTATGTTCAACGGTAAAAGCAAGATTAGTGAAACACTGAAAAAATGTAATGATAACTCAGAAGTAACAAAATTATTTAGGCTTAACAATGAAATTTAATTTAGAACAAATATATATAGCAGTCGAAGGTGTACCTGGTAGCGGAAAAAATCTGCTCGCAAAAAAAATATCAAAATGGTTGAATGCAAAGCTTGTCAGAGATGTTTATTACTCAAATCTTTTCCTGAAAGATTTTTACCATAATCCAGAAACTCATGCATTACCATTGCAATTATACTATTTAACCCAAAGATTCCAACAACAGATGGATCTTCCATACGGAGATCTATTTCAACAGAACCTTGTAACAAATTATATCTTCAACAAGGATCAAATTTATGCTTCATACAATCTGGATGATAGAAATTTATCATTATACAATCAAATCCTAAAAGTGATGAACCCAAAGATCAAATTACCAGACTTGGTTATATATTTACATTCTCCAAATGCAGATTTGCTGTATAAGAATATCAAAAAAAGAAATCGAGCAGTTGAAAAAGATGTTAACGAAGAATATATCGAAGGTTTGAACAAAGGATACCATTATTTCTTTGAAAGATTTAGGGATTGTCCGTTGCTTATAATTAACATTGAAGGTCTGAACCTAGAGAACAATGAGCACATCAACACTATCTTTAAGGAAGTTGAGGAAGGTGTAGATGAAAGTAAATATTTGAAAATTTAATTGAGTGAATAAATGAATGGATTTGTAGTAATAATAGTTTTAATATTGATATACGTAGCTTTTAACATTGGAAAAGTAGTTGGAAGAGCTGAGTCATTTTTCAAAAAGCCCGAATCTAAAGAAAAAATCAAGAAGCAGAAAACTACAGGTATTGAAGAAGCTGATTATGAAGAGGTAAATGATGAATTATAAAGAAATGGTATTTTCATTTAATCGGATCGGGATTGCTCTCGGATCTGAAACAAGGATGAGTAATCTATTTAACCTTATTGTTGATGAGATCATAGATTTTACAAATTGTGATGCTTGTTCTTTGTATATTACTGATTTAGAAAAACAAGAATTGATATTTGAAGCCACAAAAACAATTTCACTTATACGAAAAGGTGAAACAAGTGTCTTTAAATCATTCTCTGTTCCATTGGATAGAACTTCAATTTCAGGATATTCCGCAATTACCGGAGAAACTGTAAATATTAGTGATTGTTATGAGATCAGTGATGATAAAGAGTATGGTTTCGATAAATCCTATGATAAAAAAACGGGATATCGGACAAAATCAATGCTATCTGTGCCTATGAAGTCAACTGACGGTGATATTTTAGGTGTAATACAGCTTATCAACAAATTTGATGAGAACGATAAAATAATACCATTTTCGGAAGACTTTGAACAAATAATACTTTCTCTTGCAAGTCAGGCCGCTGTAGCTCTATCAAACGTAAGGCTATTGGAAGCAAATAAAAATTTATATAAAGCACTTGTTAAAGCTTTCTCACAAGCTATTGAAGAAAGAAGTCCTCACACTGCAGGTCACTCTAAACGAGTTGCATATATATCTGCAATGATAGCAAATCATATAAATCAGAAAAAAGAAGGTGTCTTCGAAAACATTTCATTCTCAGAAGAAAAATTAGAAGAGCTTAAATATGCTGCATTGCTACATGATGTAGGTAAAGTCGCTGTACCTGAAAATGTTCTCGAAAAACAAAATAAATTATCCGATGATGAAATTGAGGTTATTACAAATAGATTTGAGACCATAAAATTTTCTGCAACACACAACATGGTAAACCTTGAGGAAATCAAGGAAACTATTGATAGCATAGACGACAAATTGAGTTTTATCATAAATAAGAATTTACCCGGGTTTATCAATGATGAAGATAAAGTAAGAGTAAAGGAGATAGGCTTAAAGCTTTTCACTGACTTTGATAATACTGAACATCATTATCTTACGGAAAAAGAAGTTTTTATGCTCACAGATTTTGTCAAAGGGAATTTCTCTCCTGATGAATGGGAAAAGATGAAAAAACATGTTTCAAGCACACTTGATATACTTAAAGAGGTTCCTTTTACGGATGAACTTAAAGATATTCCTAGAATCGCAGGTGCTCACCATGAAATGCTTGATGGAAGTGGTTATCCACTTAATCTTGGAAAAGAGGATATAATGCTTCAATCCAGGATTCTTGCGGTTGCTGATGTCTTCGAAGCCCTTACTGCAGCTGATAGACCTTATAAAAAAGCTGTACCGTTGGATCGATCACTCAAGATCATTGGATTCATGGCAAAAGATGGAGAGTTAGACAAGGAACTCGTAAGTATGTTCTTAGATGATAAATTATACGAAATATATTTAGATGATAGAGATAATGACAGAATCATAGTATAAAATTAAATAACGGATTCCGTAGGGTCAGACTCCTATGTCTGACCTAATGGATTTAATATGTATAAATATATAATCATAATATCATTTGTCTTCTTGATCGTAAGTTGTACAACAACCGCTCCTCGAGGTAAGCAAGCCTGGTCAAAAAAACCTTACTTTGCCTCTCTTATGATAGATGATGTACAATACACTTTAGGCTCAACTAATAATAAATATTCACTTAATAAACCTGTTGATTTTAAATTGACCTTGAAAAATTCATCTAATTCAAAGAAAGAGTTTAAAACAACAGATAATAAATTTCTTATCTGTACGATCAAGGCGGAACATCCGAAGAAATCAAAGAAGATCATAATAAAATCAACTGATGTTATCAAAAAAAACAATTTTAGTATTCTTCCCGGAGAAGAAAGAGTATTTGATTTCTCAATAAAACTTGATGATGAAATAGTTCAAAATAATGAATATTTATATAGCAAAATAAACTTATATTTTCTTAAACGACAATTAAGAAGAAATTCTTTAACTATTTACCTTGAAAGAGAATAATAAATGAAATTACGTTCAATTTTCTATAAAACCGTTATAAAAGTATTCAATAGCGGAATGATGTTTGAATCTTTATATCCTGAACTACTGCCGGATCTGAATGAGCGAGACAAAAGACAGCTAATAAATTTAGTGAATCAATTCTTCCGAAATTTTCCTATCGTAGAAAATATTTTAATAAATAAGATCGATAAAAAGATCGATAAGCAGAAATTTAAAGTATCAATGTTACTTTTGTGCGCAGGTGTTGAATATTTTTATCTTAACAGTTCAAAAGATTACGCAGTTGTAAATGATTATGTGAATATTGCAAAAAAGACTCTTGGATTACATCCTTCCAAGTACATCAATGCAATTTTAAGAAAGATGACCGAACTTAAACTAGGTGAAGATGAATTAAATTCGATGGATAATATTCTGCTTTCTCATCCTGAATGGATAAAAGACCGTATCTTTAAATATTCTCCCAAAGAAGTCGCAGAGAACATACTTAAGTTTAATCAAAGTATTCCATCTTTGTATATTAGGGTAAATAACTATAAAACCACAAAGAAAGAACTTGTCGAACTTCTGAAAATAGAAAATATCGAAGTGAAAAATGTAGAATATTTCCCTGACTTTTTAAAGATGATCAAAGGCAATCCTATACACTCTAAGTTATTCGATGAAGGTATGTTTTATATTCAAGACCCATCTCATTCAATGCCTGTACTAGTCCTGCAACCGAAGAAAAATGAAAAGATTTTAGATCTATGTTCTGCTCCCGGTGGAAAAGCTACATACATTCAAGAGCTAACTAAAAACAAGACAAAATTATTCTTAAATGATATTTCTCAGAAAAAGAAAAAGTTAATCATAAATAATTTCAAAAGATTAGGTGTTGATTTCAATAAGCTAACATTTCAGGAAGCTGAGAAATTTCAATCCTTCGATGAATTCGATAAAGTACTTATAGATGCTCCATGTTCGGGTAGCGGGAACTTTAGAAGGCACCCTGAAAGTAGATGGAATAAAGATGAAGAACAAATAGAACTGCTGAAAAAATTACAGCTTGATATTCTAAAAAGAGCCTCAAAATATGTGAAAAAAGGTGGGGTTATAGTATATTCCACATGCTCGATCTTTAACGATGAGAATAATGAAATCGTTGAAAAATTCTTAGAATACGATCAGGATTATATTTTAGACAATGTGGAAGGGTTTGATACTTTTAAAATATCAGATGGTATGTTCGCGGTAAATCCGGGAACACACCATTATGAAGGTTCTTTTGCTGCAAGGATAAAAAGGATTAGGTAGTTTTACGCCATATCCAAACTTTCTAAATCTGTCTCAAGCAATATTTTTTTCAGGTCGATTAATTCAGCTTTTGTAAGAGTAATACCTTTTCTCATCTTTTCATTTGATGCATCCCAGTCTCTTATATCAGCTTTAGCCTTTCTTTCATTCCAACTTATAAGATTGATCTTTTTACTCCACCCATTTATTTCTCCACCTAAAACACCAAGATTCTTTTTAACATCATACTTTAGTTCTGCCATTTTGTAACCTCTAGTTTAATTTATTTCTTATTTTTAGGGATAGGTTTTGCAACTTTCTTTTTCTTAATGTCAAGACTGAAAACAGATGCTTCTCCGATCTCTTCTTCAATTCTAAGAAGTTGATTATATTTAGCGATCCTATCAGTTCTACAAAGTGATCCTGTCTTTATCTGTCCTGAATTTACCGCGACTACAAGGTCTGCAATATAAGCATCTTCTGTTTCACCTGATCTGTGAGAAATAACACAAGTATATCCTGCTTTATATGCCGCCTCGATAACATCTAATGTTTCGGTAACTGTTCCAATCTGATTCAGCTTGATAAGAATAGAATTTGCTACACCTTTTTCAAATCCTTGCTTAAGTCGATTTATATTTGTTACAAAAAGATCATCTCCTACGATCTGGATCTCCTTTCCAAGCTTATCAGTCATCACTTTCCAACCATGCCAATCATCTTCCGCCATACCGTCTTCTATTGAATAGATTGGATATTTCTTTACGAGTTTAGCATAATAATCAACCATTTGATTTGAAGTAAGCTTTTTCTTCTCTGATGCTAAATTATACTTTTTGATTTTTTTATCATAGAATTCACTTGAAGCAGGATCAAGAGCTATCATTACCTCATCACCAGGTTTATATCCGGCTTTTTCAATTGCCTCAACAATTAGTTGAAGAGCTTCTTCATTAGATTTAAGGTTTGGAGCAAATCCACCTTCATCACCAACTGAAGTATTATACCCTTTCTTTTTCAAGATTGATTTAAGTGTATGGAATATCTCAGCTCCCATTCTAAGTGACTCTGTGAAAGATTCTGCACCAAATGGCATGATCATAAATTCTTGTAGATCTACATTATTATCCGCATGTGAACCACCATTGATAATATTCATCATTGGTACGGGGATTCTTTTTGCGTTTACACCACCAAGATATTGATAAAGCGCCATGCCGCGAGATTCTGCAGCTGCTCTTGAAAGAGCCATTGAAACTCCAAGTATAGCATTCGCACCAAGTTTTGTTTTATTCGGAGTGCCATCAAGGTCTATCATCATTTTATCAATCAAAGTTTGCTCAGTGGCATAATATCCGATAATTTCAGGTGCGATGATCTCGTTAACATTTCTAACTGCCTTAAGTACTCCTTTTCCGAGATATCTTTTCATATCCCCATCTCTAAGTTCACAAGCTTCGTGTGCACCAGTAGATGCGCCTGAAGGGACGATCGCTTTTCCTTTAGAACCATCAGCAAGGAATACTTCTACTTCTAAAGTTGGATTTCCTCGTGAATCTAATAATTCTCTTCCAAATATGTCAATAATTTCCGGCATTGTTTTACTCCTTATATTCAATTATTTCTTTTTTTCTTCTTTTTTTTCAGGTTCTGGATCGGCAGTTAATACTACTGTATAATTCCCTGCCCAAGGAACATAAGCTACAATTGAAACATCTGTATATTCACTTGAACTTGTCGATAATTCTCCAACATCAGCAGATTTTGCTGAACGATAGGCAGAAAAAATAGATGTTCTATAATATTCTATAGAATTTTCTATTCTACTATTAATAAAATTATTTTTCATTTGTTGCGTTACCATTCCGGGAAGTTTAATATCTGCAAAAGAAATTCCATACATAAATATTAAAAATGCCATTAGTATAAATCCCTTTAGAACTCCGGCAACAAATCCTAGAGAATGATCCGCTCCTGTATCTTCATATTCAGGTATTTTCGCTATTTTCCCAAGTATAAGCCCTACTATAATAAAAACTATAACAAGACCTAAAATAGCTCCCGCTATCCCAGCTGCCATCTCAGGGATAAATGCAATAAGTTTAGCTTTTGCAAAAATTGCTAAGAATGGAGTAAATAAAAGTGTTAGCACTATTTTTTCAATCGTAAATTTATAGTTAACTACTCCCCTTCCTTTTCCAACCATTCCCAAGAAAAACATAACCACCAATATTGCTATTGACATCATTTTGAATCCTCCTTTATTGTAAAGCTTATAAGTTATTGATCATCTATTGTTCTAAGTTTAACTTATTCATGAGCTTCTTTAATAATTTTTTTGTCACCCGTGCAGTATGAACTATTTTGGGTAGATTAATTATAAGAATTGAAAGAGTTTTATTCAACTCTGAAATTCTTATTTTTTTCAGTTTATTATTTTCTATAAGTAATATAATAATAAAATATGCTTCCATAAAGCTTTTAAATGTAAGAAATTCTATTTTTAATAGTTTCTTCATTTTTTGTTGTAAGCTATTTAACTCACTATTACTAATAGGATATCTTTCTGTTTCTTCCTGTAATAGCTTTAAAAAATGATCGAAGTTATTAACAATATCCTTTTCTGATATAGTTAATGAATCTTTGTTCATTATTATTATCATATCATCAAGATTACTTCCAAAGCCAAAATATTTTTTGTATGAATATCCATTTTGAGATAATGAAGAAATGATATCAGGAAGCTTATTCTTTATCCTAAGGCTTGGTAAAGTTAAAGTTGAGAAACATTTAATACCAGTTCCATAATACTCTAAAGATGAGGTTAGATACCTGTTATTTTCATCTTTTGCAAAAGATTTATCATCGAACAATCCAACAAACTTCCTCAATTGATTGTATGCCTTTTTGACCGAAGCTCCTTGGGCATATGAATAAAAAGTTAAATGATCTTTATAATTCAATAACAAAAAAACTTTTCCTGTTTTATATGCATATAAAGTCAATTTCTTTAACTCAGATATCCTCATATTCGGTAAAATCCTAACTTTTTGCATCATTGCCAACTCTGAAATTGAAAGCTGTTGTAAATTAATTCTAAAAATAGTTTCATCCAATAGAGATTCTGATAATATATCATCGACCAATTTGACAACCGAAGTAGGATTAAATTGTTTCTTGTTCGCAGGAAAAATTATACTATTAAAATTTCGTACACATTTAACTGATGAATATATTGCAATTGAGTTATCATTACCTTTCATCCAAAAAGGAATATAGTTTTCATTAATGTTCATTTTATACCTAAATTAATTTAGCTTACTGCTTTTTATTTTGTCTATTATCTCGCTAGCATTATATGAGCTTCGGGTAAAAGGCGAACTATACACATTTTTTATACCTGCATTCATTGCAATTTCCTTGAATTTCTCGAACCATTCTTCTGTTTTATATTCCTGAACCTTGTAATTAAGTTTTGAAGGTCTTAAATACTGTCCGCAAGTAAAAATATCAACTTGAGCAGAAACAATATCGTCTAGGAGGCTCTTTAGCTGGTCATCCGTTTCACCCAATCCCACCATTATGCCTGATTTTGTTAATATGCTTGGATCATCTTTCTTGATACCTTTTAGAAACTCAATTGATCTTTTATGAATGGCCTGAGGTCTAATAATATCATATAACTCCGGAACCGTTTCAACATTATGGTTATATATCTCCGGTTTGGCTACTGATACTCTTTGCCTATCAACTTCAACTCCTTCGAAATCCGGTGTTAAAACTTCTATTGTAGCTTTTGTTATATTTCTAATCTCTTTTATAACTTTAACGAACTGTTCGGAACCACCATCTTCTAAGTCATCTCGAGTTACGGAAGTGATTACTACGTGTTTTAATTCCAATTCTTTCGTCATTTCAGCAATATTTCTAGGCTCATTTGGATCAATAGATGTTGTATCTGAATTTGCGATATTACAAAAAGCACAATTACGAGTACAATTTCTTCCTAAGATCATAAAGGTAGCTGTTTTTTTTTTACCAAAACACTCAGATAGATTTGGACAACGCGCTTCTTCACAAACAGTAAATAATTTTCTGGATTTTAGATCTTTCTTTAGCTTTAAAACTGTAGGATCATGCTTAAAATCTATTTTGATCCAATCAGGTAATCTTTCTCTTTTCAGTTTATTTATCTCCGTTTATGATTTTGTGTATTATATCTGAAAGTTCAAAAATAGTATATGGCTTTTGAATAAAATCTGTTACGCCAAGATCAAGAACTTCTTCAACTCTATCATCTCTGGTAAATCCTGATGCTAATAATACTTTTATCTCAGAATTTAATTTCTTCAATTCAATATATGTTTCTTTTCCGTTCATTTTAGGCATTACCATATCAAGTATAACTGCAGATATCTGGGAATGTTTTTCCCGATAGAGTTTCAGACCCTCTACACCATCGCTTGCAGTAATAACTTCATATCCACATTGATTCAACATGGAAGTAGATAATTCTCTCAAAACTAACTCATCATCAATTACTAAAATAATACCAGAACCTTTTGTTAGGTGTAAATCATCAGCAGCATTTTTTATATATAAAGATGAATCGTATTTTGGAAAATACACACTAAATACCGTCCCTACGTTTGGAGTAGATTCTACATCAATAAATCCATTAAATTGATTAACAATATTATACACCATTGTTAATCCTAATCCCGTACCAAATTCGGTATCCTTTGTTGAGAAAAATGGTTCATATATCTGTTTTATGATATCAGATTTCATCCCTACACCCGTATCATGAATAACTATTTTGATAAATTCCTGCCCCTTTGAAACATCCGTAAATTTGTTAATTTCTTTGAGATCAACATTATCATTAATCTCAAAAGTCAATATCCCGCCTTGCTTCTCATGTTCGCTTCTCATTATTGTCATTGCATGAGACGAGTTTATGCTTAGATTCAATAGTAATTGTTCAATTTGTGTGAAATCTGCAAAAATAAAAGTATTATTTTTTGTACTTATTTTCTGCATTTCAATTCTTTTATCAAAACTATTTAAACAAATTTTTTCAACATGATCGATTACTTCAGTTAGATCCACAGGCTCTAAATTAGTAGTTTGTTTCTTTGATAGTGTAAGCAATCTTTGAACTATATCTCCGGCTCTTTTACCAGATTCTTCCATTATATCCAAGTATTCTCTAAGAAGTCCTTTCGGAAGTTCTTCATTTTTATTGAGCTTATATGTCAGTATTGAGATCGCACCTACTATTCCACTTAATATGTTATTGAAATCATGGGCTATTCCACCTGCCAAAGTACCAATTGTTTCCATTTTCTGGGCCTGCAATAGTTGTTGCTCTTTATTTTTAGCATCTGTAATATCGTCTATTCTGATAACATTACCTTGCACACCATTAGCAATCAAAGGAAATAAGTGAATATTTAAATTTCTTTTTTCACCACTCCATATTGATTCTTTATAATATTCTCTTTGATTTTTTCCTTTGTGTAAAGATGTTAAAGTATTCTTGTCAATACCCAGATCTGGTAATAATTCCCAAATGATTTTACCTTTTGCATCATCCTTCGATACACCAGTAAAATTTACTGCAGATTGATTCCATTGAGTTATCTTTCCCTCATTATCTAAAGCTATTAACGAAGATGGCATTGATTCAATTATATTTAATAAATAATTTTGTAAATATTTTACTTTTGAAAAACTTTGACCAAGATTAGAAGCCATGTTATTATAAGCTTCTGACAATAGAAATATCTCATCTGACGTCTTAACAACGATCCTTTCTACTGGTCGTTCATTCTCTATTTGTACTGATGCCTCTTGAATACTTTTCAATAATTGTGTTATGGGTTTGATCAATTTAATACGAATAAAAAGAACACTTAGTAAAACTAGAAAAGTTAAACCTGAGAAGAAAAGAATTAGATAAAATTTCACTCTATCAAGATACAACATATTGTCTTTGGCCAAGATCATGCCATAGTATTTTTCATCAAATGATAGAAGTGAAAAAATTGATGAATGATATTTTCTACCTAAAACATCTATAAGATCCATTGGATCGAAATCATCAATATTATCTACTTTAATAAATCCTTCTTTAAGGTTCCGACCATAATCGTCAAATAATGTCGAATAAATATTGATCTGTTTTTCATTGCTTTT